>DNGF01000066.1 GCA_003486665.1 Oscillospiraceae bacterium | reverse complement strand
ACATCTATTTACATCGCAGATACAATTATAACACAAATGTCAATAAGGTATTGATTTCCACTACAATAAAATGGTATAATATTTACGGTATCAAGCGATACACAAATACTATACGGAGGAAAATTATGATAGTTAATTTTATGCAGAAGCTTATTGCACTTATCCTTTCGGCTCTCATTTCAGCCGGCATCATTGCTCCTGTTCCGATTCCGTCTGACGGAGTTAAGGCAAACGCAAACTTTGTTTTCGCAAACGAAGAGGCAGGTTCGGCAGAGGGTACGGCAATTGTTACGGCAAACTTTGATGCGACCTATGAGCTTTATTGGGGCGACGCGCAGGGTAACAAGCTCTCGACAAGCTCTCCGAGCGGCAAAACGGTTCCTTACAGCTGGTTTGCACAGGTTGACGTTAAGAAAGGCAAGGGAGAGCATGAAACCAATTCATTCCTTGCAATTCCCGATGGTGCGGAAACGATTCTTCTCTACTACCAGGACAAGCTTCTTGATACAGACAAGATTCCGGAAGAAAACATTCCCGATTACGGCGATATGACATACAGCTTCGGCTCGCTGAGCGATGTTCATTTCGGCAGATATTTTGATGATGAGGGTAACGACTGGTCCGATACATCCTATCCCCAGGCACTTAACTTCCTCGATGATATGGGCGTTTCGATCGTAGGTGTTTCCGGCGACCTTTCATATGAGGGTGAAACATCGTCTTATGAATCTTTCCATAAGTATAACGATCAGCATGATTTTAATGTTTTCTCCTGCAAAGGTAATCACGATTGCAGAGATAAATTTGATTATGACGCTTGGAAGGCGAATGTCAACGTAGGCGTATTCTCCGACAACAAGCCGGCAGGCGTTCTTGACGTTGCCGACAACGGCTATGATTTTGTTTACTCAGGAGAAGAAACAAACGGAGATGTATTCATTTTCTTCAGCCAGGTCAAAGATGCTTATGTTCCTTTCATTCAGATTGTAACCGACGAGCAGCAGGATTGGCTTGAAGCTATGCTGGAAAAATACAAGGATAAGAGAGTGTATCTTTATTTCCACACATTCCTCAACGCTCCTAAGGGCAATCCGTTCCTCGGCGAGGGCAACATCTATAACGACTGGGGACTCTTCTACACGATTCCGTATTTCAAGGGCAACAAGGACGAAAGACGTTTCAGAAAGCTCCTTGAAAAATATAAGAATGTCGTATTCTTCAACGGTCATTCACACTGGGCATACCACATGGAATGCTACAACCCCGATCTCAATATTTCGGACTATGACGGAACGACTGCAACAATGGTTCACATCTCCAGCTCCGCAGCTCCGAGAACCACAAGCTTTACTCATCCCACCAAGAAGTCCAATCCCGGCACTATGTCAGAGGGTATTTACGTTCAGGCATACAAAGATTTTATCATTACAAACGGCTGTGACTTCGTAAACGGACAGTTCCTCGCTTATGCTATTTATAAGATCGATAACAGATAAGTCAACAGCATAAACGAGTTTCGTCCTCCGCATTAAGTGCGGGCAAAATAATAAGCACAAAGGCTATAATTCGCAAACGGTAAATCAGATAAACCGAATGCGGATTATAGCCTTACTTTTATTTTAAATACAGTTTGTTTATTTAAGGGAAAAAGTTTTTATTTTAAATTCATTCATTTTATAAAAAAGAGTTGCCGCACAAAGCAACAACTCATATATTATTATCAGCCTACAGTGACAGTCACCACACCGGTAACCTCTCCCTTAAGCTCACCGTTTTGATAAGCCTGTGCCGAATAAGAACAGTTATATTCTCCCGATTTCACTACCGCCGAAAGCTTATCTTTCTCCAAGCACTGACCCGGTTTAATCAGCGGTGATGTGTAAATCATTTCTCCGTTATCCTTATAGATAATAAACTTTAAATCATATTGACAGCTTTCGGGATTTTCAAGCATTACGCTGCCGAGGGAATAGCTATCCTCGAACATTATTCTCTTATTGATAAGATAGCGTATTTCACCCTCCGGAACACTTGTTATGTGTGCATCGGGCGCAATTTCTTCAAGCACCCCGTCAGCAACCTTGCCGCCGCTTGCCAATGACAGCCTTATCCGAGGTGCGCTTCCCGTCAAGGCAATTACGCATAATACAACGGCAATCACAGCCAAAATGACAACAAATATTAACTTTTGGTTTTTATTCTTCGCCATTGTATTCCACACCGACCGCAATTTTTATTTTTGCATATTTTGTACCGATTTTTTTGTTCGTTTCTTTATCGTAAGCATTAACGGCAACCTTGACATCATGTATTCCGTAGCTCAATTCGTCAAACAGAGTTGCCTTATTAATTTCTTTTCCTGCTTCAAGTCCAAGCGATCTGTAAATCACGGTTCCATCTTTTTCATATACCGTAGCAATCAGAATGCAATCATTTGTTTTCGGATTTCCGAAGCAAAGGTCCTCCGTTGAAAAATCATCGCCTACATTTACTATGGAGTTGAAATAAAAACTGAACTTTCTGCTGCCCTTTGCATTAAGAGAGTCTATTAAAACCTGCTGTTGACGAATATTGAAAGCACTGTCCTCGGCAATTGCCTCACTCTCTGTTCTGCCGTTGAACTCCGTCGCTCTGATTTCAGACGGAACGTTCATCAATACAGAGCGGGATATTGCCACACTCGCAGTAATTATCAATGCTATGGGAAGAACGATGCAGGTAAATATTCTGAAATAATTCAGTGACGAAAGAAACTTTTTGCTTGTGTAATACCGAAATTTTTTTACAAATCGTGCCTTTCGGCGTTTGCGAAGAGCCTTCTTGCTCTCTCTTTTTTCTTTTCGTCCTGCCGCCTTGTTTTGTTTTGCGCTAACCTTTTGACGCTGCTTTCGAATCTCTTCGCTGCGTTTTTCACGCTGCTTTTGTTTCTTCTCTTTTTCCTCAAGCACACGTTTTGCATATTTTTCGTCTTCGGCTTTTTTGCGCTTAATGTCTTTTTTCTTGTTATAATTGTTTTTGCCTGCGACAGTTTTACCTGCCACAGGCACTTTTTTCTTATTCGACATAGAAATCAACTTCCATTATTCCCACGGTAATTTTTCAATATTCCAAAGCTGCGGATAACGGTTTGTCTGAACAGCGTCAACCTCGATCAACGCCTTAACTGTCGTACCGTCCTCAACACCGGAAATATCAAATTTACTCTCGTCAAAGCTGTTTATAAGATAGAGAGTATCGTCTGCCGCCTTACCGGAACGATCATTACCCATATAATAAACACAGTAATCTTCACTGCGGTTATCATACCATTGTGCGTTAAAAATATACGGCACATCGGTCGTAAACTGTGAAACCGATCCGTCCGCAAGCTGCCACTCAAATGCCGTCTTGACTCTGAGGCGGCAAACCGCACCGCTTCGATATACGATAACCTTAAGCTTACCTACATAGTTCTCGTCATCTTTATTAAGGCTGAGCGTATAAAGTCCGTTTTCATCCTTGTAAGGCTCAGCGTCAACATTATTCTTGCCGTTTGTAAAATAAACGTATGCCGATGTTTTAATTCCGGAAAGAATGAAACTCTGAGATTTCGAGGTCTGAGTAACGAACCACGCCAAAGAGCCGCCGACTACGGCAATTATTGCAATAACCGCTACGATCGCGACAATTGCTTTTCTGCTTATTTTTTTTGACATATCCGTCACCTCGATTTCATTAGCCGATAATACCGTCCGTATTCTGGGTTGCCGTCAAATAAATTCTTGTTGCAATGCTGACCGAATTGCCCTGAATAAGATCTGTGCTGACCTCATCATATTCGACCCAGCTTGCAATTTTAACGACCCTACTTTCGCCGGGAGCGAGCAGAACATACTTTGAACTGTTATATTTGTCAAGCTCCGACTTTGTCAAAGACGAAAC
>DNGF01000256.1 GCA_003486665.1 Oscillospiraceae bacterium | reverse complement strand
CTGCACTGAAAATATCACTCGGCAGAGTTTTAAATTTTTTTGTAATTTCTTCCGGCGCACTGAACAGGTTAATATCTGCCATTTCGGGAAGCTCTGCCTTATTCTTTACACCATCGAGTCCCGCATAGATCAACAGGGCAAAGGCGAGATACGGGTTACACATCGGATCGGGCGAACGAAGCTCGGCTCGCTTATATTCGCCGTCTGCGGCAGGAATACGAACAAGCTGTGAGCGGTTTTCGCTTGACCATGAAATATATTTCGGGGCTTTATTGCTGCCGAAACGCTTATATGAATCTGCCGTTGTGTTGAGAAATGCGGTAATTTCACAAATATGATTGAGAATTCCGGCAATAACATACGGCATGATTTCCTCTCCGTCTTCCGACTTTGCCGAAAAGTTGATGTGCATACCGTTACCGGGCATTGATTCAAGCGGTTTCGGCGAAAAATCGGCTTTCAGTCCATTCCTTGCGGCAATTGTGTTGACCACCGCTTTAAAGGTAATTGCGTTGTCTGCGGCGGTGAGCGGATCGGAATATCTGAAGTCTATCTCGTTTTGACCCGGACCCTCCTCGTGATGCGAGCTTTCGGGTCGGATACCCATTCTCTCCAGCGTCAGGCAGACCTCACGGCGAACGTTTTCGCCCTTATCATCGGGTGCAATGTCCATGTATCCGGCATTGTCATAAGGAATCTTTGTCGGCTTACCGTATTCATCGCAGGTGAAAAGGTAAAATTCCATTTCCGGACCGAAGGCAAAGCTGACGCCCTCTTTTTTAGCGTCGGCAACGGCTTTTTTAAGTATCGCCCTTGTATCCGAACCGAAGGGAGTGCCGTCAAGACGTGTTATTGAACAGAACATTCTGACAACTCTGCCGTGATCGGGTCGCCAGGGGAGAACAGCGATCGTTGACGGATCAGGATGAAGAAGCAGATCGGAATGAACGTCACAGCCGAATCCGGCAATTGCCGAGGCGTCAATCGCAATTCCGTAGTGAAAAGCTCGTTCAAGTTCATCGGGCATAACGGAGATATTCTTCTGCTTTCCGTAGATGTCTGTAAATGCAAGCCGAATGAACTTAACGTCCTCTTCTTCAATATATTGCATAATTTCATCAGGTGAATACTTCATGACAGTTACCTACCTTTTTCTGTTTGCAACGTATTTTGATAATTGCGCGGTATAACTTTAAAAACTACATCTAATAACATATTATATCACACCTTATATTTCTTTTTAAAGTATTTTTGAAAAAAATCATTACGGCCGAGCAAATTTTGTTGATAATTTAATCAGCGTTTTCATAAGGCATTCGATAAAAGATGCAGTTGCGGCAAATCAAAAAGGCGCTCATCCCGACAGGGGTCGCGAAACCCATGCCCGAATGAACGCCTTTGCTCATTGACACGGCATTTTAACATATAACTTATGCGTTGTCAATGGTTTTATTTCCAATTTAACCATACAAACCGCCGAAATTAAACGAAAAATAAACGTGACATTTATTGATGTTGACTCCAATAAATATTATAGTAGTAACCGCAGCCAATCAATCGGCAGTTGCTATAAAAGCGCAGACGGAGGGATAAAATGAAACGAACATCCGTTTTACTTTGTATTATAGTTCTTCTTATGTCGTTTTGCTCATGTGTACCGAGAGTATCACGGACTGAGAATGCGGAAGCCAAGCAGGATATAAAAAAGGCATATAAAGCCCGTCTTATTGAAAATATCTATCGTTACGACAATATGAGAGCCGATAAGCTGCCGCTATACGCCCTGCTTGATTTTGACGGTGACGGTACGGCGGAGCTGATCGTCTGGGATATTCGCGTTGCGTCCGCGACCTTTCGCAACATTTACGTTTATCGCTATAACTCCGTAACCGGCGAAGCCGAACACGTCGGCACAATGGTTGACTTTGCAGGTCACTCCGTTATAACAAAGACTAAAGACGGCAGAGGGATAATTATTGCGATTCGCGATTCGGCAGATCGGGATAAAATTACCGAGTACCGACTCGTTGACGGCAGACTCACTCCGTCTGTTCTGCTCGCCCGCACAAATGAAACCACACAGGAATGGAGCGATAAGATTCGCTCGCCGGAATATGCCGGCAAAGTAACGCTTGAAACGTCAAATACATATGATATGCTTGAAAGGGAATTTGACTGAATTCGATTTATTTTTGCAGAAAAATAAAAAATTTTTAAAAAGGGGTTGACAAAATAATTTTTTGCGTTATAATGTCGGCATAAAGGCAAAGGTGTCTGGGAGCAATGGAGCTCTCTGACGCCTTTTTTTATCGCTTATAGCACGTTATTTCCNNCGTTATGGCGGCTTGAAATACCTAAGTATGTCGGCGCCGCCAAGCCTTGGAACTAACGCACTATAAGCGATAAGAAAAAAGTTTAAATACGTCGTTTTCGGCGTTAGGTCGGTTTGAAATACCTGTGTATGTCTGCACCGACCTGCCTTGAAACCGACGCACTCTAAACGATAAAATCATAAGAATTATAGCACGTTATTTCCTGCGTTATGGCGCTTGAAATTGATGTGTGCAAAAACATATTTACAATACAACAGTATATTCAACGGGGCAAAGGCGTCTTATGAAGGTATCATGGACTCTCCGCCCCGTTTTTAATTTTTATTTTAATGTTAAAGGAGTGTTGGTTATGAAAACCGTACCGGAGTATTTCGGAAGTCTTGTTTTTGACGACAGGGTGATGAAAGCTAATTTGTCAACAAGCGTTTACCGTTCGCTTAAAAGAACCATTGACGAGGGCAGAAGCCTTAATCCGGATGTGGCAAACGCAGTTGCCGAAGCGATGAAAGACTGGGCGGTCGCACACGGTGCAACTCATTTCACACACTGGTTCCAGCCGCTTACGGGTATAACGGCTGAAAAGCATGACAGCTTCATCTCTCCTGCCCCGGACGGAAGAGTAATCATGGAATTCTCAGGCAAGGAGCTTATCAAGGGCGAACCCGATGCCTCTTCTTTCCCCTCAGGCGGACTTCGTGCGACATTTGAAGCGAGAGGCTATACAGCATGGGATCCCACATCATATGCGTTTATTAAAGATAAAACCCTTTGCATTCCGACCGCTTTCTGCTCATACGGCGGTGAAGCGCTCGACAAGAAAACACCGCTTCTTCGTTCTATGCAGGCTCTCAACAAGCAGGCTATGAGAATCCTCAAGCTCTTCGGCAATGAAGATGTAAAGTGCGTTCGCACATCGGTCGGTCCGGAGCAGGAATACTTCCTTGTTGATAAGGAAATGTATGAGAAGCGTAAGGATCTTAAGTTTACAGGCAGAACTCTTTTCGGTGCAAAGCCGCCGAAGGGTCAGGAAATGGACGATCACTATTTCGGTGTTATCAAGCCGAGAGTTGCCGAATACATGGC
Organism: Oscillospiraceae bacterium; assembly: GCA_003486665.1. Lineage (GTDB taxonomy): Bacteria > Bacillota > Clostridia > Oscillospirales > Acutalibacteraceae > CAG-488. The sequence goes on along the minus strand of DNGF01000256.1, from coordinate 3,486 downwards.
GGACCTCAACGAAGAGCTTTGGAAGCTCGGCATTCTTGCCAAGACAGAGCATAACGAGGTTGCTCCCGCGCAGCATGAGCTGGCACCGATTTATACAACAACAAACATTGCAACGGATCACAACCAGATCACAATGGAGATCATGCAGAAGGTTGCCGCAAAACACGGTCTTGTATGTCTTCTCCATGAGAAGCCGTTCGCAGGCGTAAACGGCAGCGGCAAGCACAACAACTGGTCAATGGCAACGGATACCGGAGTTAATCTTCTTACTCCCGGCGAAACGCCTTATGAAAACGCTCAGTTCCTGCTTTTCCTTTGCGCTGTTATCAAGGCTGTTGACGATTATCAGGATCTGCTCCGCCTTTCTGTTGCAACGGCAGGAAACGACCACAGACTCGGAGCAAACGAAGCACCGCCGGCAGTTGTTTCAATCTTCCTCGGCGATGAGCTTACAGAAGTTCTTGAAGCAATTGAAAGCGACAAGCCGTACAGCGGATCGGAAAAGACCGTTATGAAGCTCGGCGTTCACGTTCTTCCCAAATTCCTCAGAGATACAACGGACAGAAACCGTACTTCTCCGTTTGCTTTCACGGGCAACAAGTTTGAGTTCCGTATGCTCGGCTCGGCAAACAGCATTGCTTGCACAAACATTATGCTTAATGCCGCGGTTGCAGAGAGCCTGAAAATTTACGCAGACCGTCTTGAGGGTGCGGAAGATTTTGAAACCGCTCTTCATGACATGATTAAGAAGACAATTAAGGATCACAAGAGGATCATCTTCAATGGCAACGGTTATGACGATGCGTGGATCAAGGAAGCTACGGAAAAGAGAGGACTTCTCAACCTCCGCACCACTCCCGATGCACTTCCTGCTTTGCTTGAGAAGAAGAACGTTGATATGCTTACGGCTCACAAGATATTCTCACCGGCAGAAATCGTATCGCGTTATGAGATCACTCTTGAAAACTACTGCAAGACCGTAAATATTGAGGGAAACACAATGGTTGACATGGCAAGGAAAGAGATTATTCCTGCCGTTGAAAAATATGTTTCCGATATTGCAACGGCATACAGCGCGAAGAAGAATTCCGTTGCCGGAATTTCCGTTAAGTATGAAGAGGAAATGCTCAAGAAGCTTTCCGTCCTTGTTGACGAGATGGATGCCGCAACGAGAGATCTTGAACTTGCACTTGTTAAGTACAACACCATCAAGGATATTACAGAAGCCTCCGAGGCTATCCGTGATGACGTACTTCCGAAGATGTCCGTTCTCCGCATTGCTTGCGATGAGGCGGAAACGATTACGGCAGAGAGCTACTGGCCGTTCCCGACCTACGGCGATCTCCTCTTCGGCGTTAAATAAACAACTCCTTATTGATTTATCCTTTCTCGGTATCGTGTCCCTTTTTCAGTAACCGCTGATTTAATCGGAGGTTGCTTTAAGAGGGACAGTCAGATACCAAGCCGACAAGTCGATAGGTAACAAATACAGAAATCAAAGGCGCTTGAGCCGGAAGAAGTAAGGCAGAGGTTCACTCTCAGAGAGTGCGGAACGGTGGAAGCCGCACAGCGGAAACTGCCCGAATAACATCCGGTGAGCTTCAAACCGAAAGACTTTTCGAGTAGGTGCGACGGAGGTCAACCGTTATTTGACAGGATCTTGACTGAGATCCCAAAGAACAAAAATAGGTGGCACAGCGGGTTACGGCACCTGCCCTATTCTATGCTGAAAAAAATTCACGGAGGATTTTATTATGTGTTCAATTATGGGTTACTGCGACAGCTGTGACGATTTCGAAAAATTTAAAAAAGGTTTTGACAAGACAATTTCCAGAGGTCCCGATGACAGCCGTATTGTTGATACAGGCAAGGGACTTTTGGGCTTTCATCGTCTTTCCATTATGGGCCTGACTCCCAAAGGAATGCAGCCGTTTGAGCTTGACGGCAGCTATGCGATCTGCAACGGCGAGCTTTACGGATTTGAAAAAATGAAGAAAGAGCTGAGCGCAAAGTATACCTTTAAGAGCGGCTCGGACTGCGAGATTATTCTCCCGATGTACCGTGAGTACGGTGTTGATATGTTCAAGATGCTTGACGCCGAGTTCGCAATGATTATCTACGACGCAGAAGCAGGCGAGTACATAGCTGCAAGAGATCCGATCGGAATCAGACCGCTTTACTACGGATATGATGAAAAGGGAACGATCGTTTTCGCCAGCGAAGCAAAGAACATTGTCGGAATTTGCAAAGAAATTATGCCTTTCCCTCCGGGACATTATTATAAGGGCGGCGAATTTCATTGCTACTGCGACATTGCCGCAGTCGATAAGGTAAGCTACGATTCGCTTGATGAGATTTGCTCAAAGATTCATGATAAGCTTGTTGCAGGTGTTGAAAAAAGACTTGTTGCAGATGCAAAGGTTGGTTTTCTTCTTTCGGGCGGACTTGATTCTTCGCTTGTATGTGCGATCGCTCAGAAGAAGAGCGACAAGCCGATCCGTACATTTGCAATCGGCATGAGCGAGGACGCAATCGACCTCAAATACGCAAAGCAGGTTGCCGACTATATCGGCAGCGACCACACCGAGGTCATAATGACGAAACAGCAGGTTCTCGATTCGCTTGACGATGTTATTCATCTTCTCGGTACTTTTGATATCACGACTATCCGTGCTTCAATGGGTATGTATCTTCTTTGCAAATGGATTCATGAGAACACCGATATCCGAGTTCTTTTGACAGGTGAAATTTCCGATGAGCTTTTCGGCTACAAGTATACGGACTTTGCTCCGTCTGCCGAGGAGTTTCAGAAGGAATCGCAGAAGAGAATTCGCGAGCTTCATATGTACGATGTTCTTCGTGCCGACCGTTGTATTTCGGTCAACAGCCTTGAAGCCCGTGTTCCGTTCGGCGATCTTGATTTTGTAAAATATGTTATGTCTGTTGATCCCGAAAAGAAGCTCAACAAGTATGGTAAGGGCAAGTATCTGCTTCGCCACGCATTCGAGGGCGATTATCTTCCTCACGACATTCTTTACCGTGAAAAGGCTGCTTTCTCCGACGCTGTAGGTCATTCGATGGTTGACTACCTCAAGGAGTTTGCAAGTACATATTACACCGATGAAGAATTTGCCGAGAAGTGCAAGAAGTACGACCACGCAAAGCCGTTCACAAAGGAATCTCTTCTTTACAGAGAGATTTTTGAAAAGTATTATCCGGGTCAGTCGCAGATGATAGTTGACTTCTGGATGCCGAACAAGAGCTGGGAGGGCTGTGACGTAAACGACCCGTCAGCAAGAGTTCTTTCCAACTACGGCGACAGCGGTAAATAATATAAATAGATGAGCAGTGGCGAACAAACCGTCACTGCTTTTTTTCGGGAGAAAGTATTCATAGCTACCCTAAAGGGGCGCCGAGAATTGTTTTCTGCTAACTTAAAATAAAATCAAGAAATTCACGTCCTATTCAGCCTCCCCTTGAAGCAAG
>DNGF01000048.1 GCA_003486665.1 Oscillospiraceae bacterium | reverse complement strand
AAAGGGATCGAACCGACAGTCCATCTCGCGCGGTTCGCCTCGGCGGAGCGCGAGGGACATATAATCGGGGATTTGCGAAGCAAATGCGAGGGGCTTGCCCCCTCGATCCCGTCCGTCTCCACCAAAGACAGAGAAGCGATTTTCGTTTCTCTGTTTTTTATTTTGCGTTTCTTTTTCAAAAGGGATCGAACCGACAGTCCATCTCGCGCGGTTCGCCTCGGCGGAGCGCGAGGGACATATAATCGGGGATTTGCGAAGCATATGCGAGGGGCTTGCCCCTTCGATCCAGTCCGTTCTTCCGAATCCGCAAGCCACTGTAAATAAAGGTTTGCGGACTTTTTTATACTCAAAATCAGTGTTTTTATAATTCCCTTTTTAATATTATATTCGTTATATTCGTTGTTTTTTAGCCGTTTCTTTGTAAAATGCAAGTCAAAAATGAAAAAATATTTATTTTGAACCATCATGTCTTTCGCTCAAAAAATAACACTTGATTTTAACGGTCAAGAGATGTAGAATATTTTAGACCGATTGAAAACACGTTGCAGTCAGCTAAAAGAAATAAACGGCTAAAAGCCTTATTTTTCAAGGGGTTAAAAAGTCAGTTCGAAACCATCCTGACTTAAAATAAAACTAAGGAGCTAAAAAAATGAAGAAGATGAAAAAAAGCACGGCATATGCTGTGCAGGGCGCGCTGATCGCGGCGATCTATGCGGCGTTGACCTATGCCGTTGCACCGCTCTCGTTCGGCGCAACACAGTTCAGAATTTCCGAGGCACTGACGGTACTGCCGGTACTTACGCCGGCGGCGATACCGGGTCTTGCGGTCGGATGTGTGATTGCCAACATCGGCAGTCCCTACGGACCGATTGACATTGTTCTCGGAACACTTGCGACCGTACTTGCGGCGCTGATGACAAGACTCACGCGGAACATTAAAATCAAGAACATTCCCCTGCTCTCGCTGATTTTCCCGACTGTTTTCAACGGAATAATCATCGGAGCGGAAATAATGATGTTCACCCCCGGTCAGGCTGGAATTGTCGGATTTTTGACCTCGGCTTCCGGTGTTGCGCTCGGCGAGGTTGTTGTCTGCTACACACTCGGACTTCTGCTTTATATCGGTCTTGACAAAGCCAAAGTTTTTAAAAAGCTCGGTGATTAAATGAAAATCGGATTTTTGATAAAGGATCTCTCCTCCGGCGGTGCGGAAAGGGCAACGGTTTCTCTTGCCAATTATTTTGCGCTCCACTCTCAGGACGTTGAAATAATTACATTTAACGGCAGCGACAGCTTTTATCCGCTTGAAGAGCTTGTCAGCGTTCATACTGCCGATCTCGGCGAGATGGAACAATCCGCTTCGATGAAAAGACTTATCGGGTCGGTAAAAAGAATATTTGCGATCAGGAAAATTGTTAAGCAACGGAATCTCGATGTTCTCATCGGCATGAGCTTCGCAATGACATGGTACGCTGTGCTTGCAACGGTGTTTACAAGGACGAAATCAGTCGGCACGGAACGCAGCAACCCGTACAGATACAAGGCAACAAGGCTGAACACCTTTCTGAGAAAGCTTTTTTATTATTTCACTGACGGCTATGTTTTTCAGACAAAAAGAGCTGCCGAGTTCTTCGGAGGCAAAAAAAGCAGCCGCGATATAATTATTCCGAACGCAATTTTCAATGAAACGGTCTACACCCTCTCCCCTCCTGCCGAACGAAAAAAAATAATCTGCGCTGTGGGCAGACTGATCAAGCTAAAGCGTTTTGATCTTTTGATAGACGCGTTTTCGCAGATTGCCGATCGTATTCCCGGCTATATGCTGTTCATTTTCGGCGAGGGCGAAGAAAAAGACGATCTCGAAAATCAAATTGAATACCTCGGCTTAAAGGACAGAGTTATCCTTGCCGGTGCAGATCCTCAAGCCGTCAAATTCGTAAACTACGCTTCGGTTTTCGTCCTCTCATCGGATTTCGAGGGTATGCCGAACGCTTTGCTTGAAGCGCTTGCAATGGGTGTTCCGTGCGTTTCGACACGCTGCGAGATGGGACCCGACGAGCTGATTGAGGACGGAATAAGCGGAATACTTACCGATGTCGGAAGCAGCGAACAGCTCGGTGAAGCTATGCTTGAAATTATTGAAAATCCCGACCTTTCCCGAAAGCTTTCCGAGAACGGAAGAAAGCTTCTCGAAACTCATTCAATCGAAAACATCAGCCGAATCTGGCTTGATTATTTGAAAACAATATAACAAAATCCTCAAAGCTCATTTGATGGTCTGAGCCTTGAGGATTATTTTTTATTTAATTATCTCTCTGATATGGTTCTCGGTATTGATCATCTCGTCAATTATCATTCGCTGATATTTGGTGAACCTCTTTTGATCGCAGGAGCGCGACCAAAGGCTCATCGGAACTCCGACCTTGTTCATATGGTACTTCGCCGTCTGCGGATAAGCGAGAACCTCAAGAAATGCGGTGAGCGTGAGGAAGCCCTGTACTCTTTCTGCCTTTTCGGGTTCCTTGTCATAATTTTCGCATACCCAGGCATATAAATCGGGATGGAAGTTACCCATAATTCCCGAAAAGCCTGCCGCGCCGTGTCTGAGCGTGTAAAGGAAGGTCTGAGAGTTGGCGTTAAAGAGCTTTATGCTCGTTCCCTTAAGCTGTTCAAGCCTTGCGTCAAGAATATCGGGATCACAGCAGGTATCCTTGATGAATGTGAATCTGCCCGTCGAGATGCACCAGTCAAGAATTTTCGGAGTAAGGATTCTCTTATACGGATAGGGACACTCGTAAATTCCTATTGCAATATCTTCTGGAAGCTTTGAGAGAAGATATTCGGCATTCTTTATCCAAACATCGTCGCCGTCGTTGTGAAAATCAAGCCTGTTGCTAACCCAAACGATAGCGTCAACGCCTGTCTGAGCCATCGCGGTCATTTCCTTGATCTGAGCGTTCATGTCGTCGGAATTATGACCCGAAGCGACAACCGAAACATTTTTTCCGCTCTCCTTAACCGTTTCGACCACGGTTCTTGCGATCTTAACCTTTTCATCAAGCGAAAGATAGATCATTTCACTCGACTGACAAACGGCGAAAATACCCGTACAGCCGTTTTCGATATACCATTTTGTAATATTCTTTACCGCTTCGTAATCCACCGTATTGTCATCGTGATACGGCGTTATCATCGTAGGGTATGTTCCCCTGTTGATATCCTTCATCTTTTGACCTCCGATCAAGTGTTGTGGTTCAATTATAAATCACAAAAAAGAAAAAATCAATTCAATATTCATTTTATGTCCGAAAAAGTGTAATAATTTGTTGAAATTGTGCGGACAACTATGTAATAATATCAAAGTAATATTTTAGAGTATTGGATGTGATCTTCAATGAAATGTCCGTTTTGCGGCTACTCCGAAAGCAAGGTTATCGACTCCCGTCCCACAGACGAGGGCGAAAGAATCCGCAGAAGAAGAGAGTGCATGAACTGCGCGAAAAGATTTACCACCTATGAGATTATCGAAAGCGTTCCGATCATTGTCGTTAAGAAAGATAAGTCAAGGGAAGCTTTTGACCGTAACAAGCTCTTCAACGGCTTGCTTCGCGCGTGCGAAAAGCGTCCGGTTTCCATCGAAACAATTGAACGAATCGTTGACGAAATTGAAACAACGCTCCAGAATTCTCTCGACCGCGAGGTTACCTCTATCCACATCGGCGAGCTTGCAATGGATAAGCTCAAGGACACCGACGAGGTCGCATATGTTCGCTTTGCGTCTGTTTACAGACAGTTTAAGGATATAAACACATTTATGGATGAGCTTGCAAAGCTCCTCGGTGAAAAAAATAATTAAGCGAGATGACAGATTATGAAGACTAAAGCCAAGGTTCTCGTGGCAGGAATCGGCATAACGGCGGCAGCCTTTGCCGTTGCTGATCTTGCCTGCGACTTTGCCATCAAGCGTCCCGATCCGACAAAGAAGAAAAAGCCGGAAACACGCGAGATGTATATCAAGCGCGCCGAGATCAGAAGACAGAACAATCAGAATCTTTATGACCTTGATCCCGAAGATCTTACGATCAAGAGCGTTGACGGACTCGACATGAAGGCATGGTATCTCCCCGCCGAGAAAGAAACGAAGCGCTTTGTTATCTGTGTTCACGGTCACAAGTGCAACGGTCCCGATGAGTTCAGCCACATGATGCCGTTCTACCACTACGACCTCGGATATAACTACCTGCTTCCCGACCTTACGGGACACGGCAGAAGCGAGGGTGAATACATAGGCTTCGGCTCGTTCGACGCCAAGAACATTCTGCTTTGGGTCGATTATCTTATCAATCGCTTCGGCGAGGATATCGAGATAATTCTCCACGGCATTTCAATGGGTGCGGCAACGGTTCTCAACTGCAACGAGATGTCGCCGCCCGATCAGGTCAAAATCATAATCGAGGACTGCGGCTTTACAAGCGCCGAGGCGGTTATGAACAATACGCTCAAGGATATGATCGGCTTTAAATTTATGCCGATAGTCAAGCTCGGCAGCCTTGTCAGCAAGGTTAAGGCTGGATATTTCTTCTCGGAGAGCGATCCGCTTAAGAATATGAACAAGGCAAAGAATCCCGTGCTGTTCATTCACGGCGAGCAGGACACCTATGTTCCCTTTGAATACGGAAAGGAGCTTTATGCCGCCTGCCCCACACCGAAGGATTATCTTTGGGTGCCTGACACCGTTCATGCTTTCAGCTATTATAACGCAAAGGACGAATATGAGCAGAAGGTCAAGGACTTTATTGCAAAATATATGGATAAAAAACAGGAAGCTGTGACAGCATAATAATATGAACAAGGGCACAAACGTGCCCTTTGCTTTTGGAGGAAAATATGGAATACAAGGATTTATCAAAAGAGAAGCTTTTAGAAATGAAAAAGGAGCTTGAAGCTCAGTACGAAGCCTTTAAATCAAAGGGGCTTAAACTCGATATGTCGCGCGGAAAGCCGAACAAGGCTCAGCTCGATCTGACAAACGATATGCTCAATACAGTCAATTCGGCAAGCGATATGACCGCTTCGGACGGCATGGAAACAAGAAACTACGGCGGTCTTACGGGCATTCCGGAGTGCCGCAAGCTCATGGCGGAAATCGTTGACGTTGACGAAAAGAACGTCATCATCGGCGGCGTTGCAAGCCTTACGCTTATGTACGACTACATTTCGCAGTGCATGGTATTCGGCTGCGGCGGAAACGAGCCTTGGATCAAGCAGGGTGAAATTAAATTTCTCTGCCCCTGCCCAGGCTATGACAGACATTTCGGAATTCTTGAGCATTTCGGCATTAAGATGATAAATATAAAAATGAATGCCGATGGACCGGATATGGACGCCGTTGAGGAATACATCAAGGACGAGAGCGTTAAGGGACTTTTCTGCGTTCCCAAGTATTCCAACCCGGACGGAATAACATTCTCCGACGAGGTAGTTCGCCGCTTTGCCGCTCTCAAGCCTGCGGCGAAGGATTTCAGAGTTATCTGGGATAATGCTTATATCGTACATGACCTCAACGACACACCCGACAAGCTTCTCAACATCTTTGATGAAGCTGAAAAGTGCGGCAGTGAGGATATGTTTATTGAAGTAATTTCAACCTCAAAGATCAGCTTTGCAGGCGGCGGAATTTCCGCTGTCATCGCTTCGGATGCAAATATTGCGGAAATCAAGAAGCGAATGGGCATTCAGATTATTTCAAACGACAAGATAAATCAGCTCAGACACGCAAGATATTTCAAAAATCTTGACGGCATAAAGGCACATATGAAGAAGCAGGCGGCAATCCTCAAGCCGAAATTCGACACCGTTACAGACGGATTCGAAAAGGCATTTAACGGCACGGGAATTGCAAGCTGGAAGAAGCCGAACGGCGGATATTTCATCAGCCTGTTTGTTATGAACGGCTGTGCAAAGCGTGTGGGTCAGCTCTGCAAGGAGGCGGGACTTACCCTCACAACGGTCGGCGCAACCTACCCCTACGGCATTGACCCGGACGACAGCAACATAAGAATTGCCCCGTCCTATCCCGATGTTGACGAGCTTCAAAAGGCGGTCGAACTGCTTTGCATCTGCGTCAAGCTTGCCGCTGTTGAAAAATTAACGGAAGAGTGATCAAATGAACAAGCCCCTGTACGAAGTCAGAGAATTTCATAATTTCAGAGAGCTGCTCAATCAGAGCGAAGCACTTTACGGAAACAGTCCCGCATTTAAGATAAAAAACCAGATCGGTCAGATTCTCGACATCAGCTACACACGCTTTAAGGCTGATGTTGAGGCTCTCGGCACTGCCCTGCTCAACCTCGGACTTGACGGCGCAAGAGTTGCCGTTGCCGGCATGAACAGCTACAAGTGGTGCATGAGCTATCTCGCCATCGGCTGCGGCGTCGGCGTAGCAGTTCCGACCGATAAAGAGCTTCCTTTTGACGATATTCTCAGCATTCTCACCGTTTCCGAAGCGAAAGCAATCATCTTTGACAAAAAGTTCGGTGAAAAGCTCCTTGAACACCGCGACAGACTGCCAAAGAGTCTTTTGCTTATTTCAATGGATCAGCAAAAGAATTCGGACGGCATACTTTCGTTTGATCTTCTTCTCAACGAGGGCTACCACCTGATCGGAAAAGGCAGATCGGAATATCTTGACCGTGATGTTGAGGGAAATAAAATGACCGTTTTGCTTTTCACTTCAGGTACAACCGGGATGTCAAAAGCAGTCATGCTCAGCGCGGACAACATCTGCTCCGATGTCAGAGCGATCATGGGCTTTGTCAAGATAAACAAGGGCGAGCGGATCCTTTCGATTCTCCCGATTCATCACACCTATGAATGTACGGTTACGTTCCTCTGCTGTATTTACGGCGGCGTAACGATCTGCTTCTGTGACGGACTCAGATATATTACGAAAAATCTTGAGGAATATAAGCCGAATATTTTAATCGTCGTTCCGCTTGTGCTTGAAAAGTTTTACAAGCGAATTATGAAAGCGATAGAAAAGGAGCGCGGCGGTGTTGCCAAGGTTGCTCTCGGCAGTGCGATAACCAAGGTTGCCGGAGCGGCGAAGCTGGACGTTTCAAGCCTCTTCTTCGGCAAGATCAAGAAAGCTTTCGGCGGCTCGATAAGGCTTATTATTTCCGGTGCGGCGGGTTTTGATCCCGAAACTATAAAGAACATGAACCGCTTCGGAATTCAAACCTTTCAGGGCTACGGTCTGACGGAATGCGCACCGATCGTTATTTGCAACAGCGATAAGGATAACAAGTACGATTCCATCGGCAAGCCCATCCCCTATGTTGAAGCAAAAATTGTAAATCCCGATGAAAACGGCATCGGCGAGATCTGCGTTAAAGGACCTATGGTCATGCTCGGATATTATAATGATCCGATGGCAACGAAGGCTGCATTTGACCCCGACGGCTGGTACCATACGGGCGATCTCGGCAGAACCGACAAGGAAGGTCACTACTACATCTGCGGACGCTGTAAGAGCGTTATTGTAACGACAAACGGCAAGAATGTTTACCCTGAGGAGCTTGAAAGCCTGCTTCTTAAGGAGAACGCCGTTAAGGAATGTATCGTCACAGGCGCGGCAGATGACCGCGGCAATACGATCGTCTATGCAAGGATTTTCCCTGATCTGAAAGCCATCGGTGCAGTCTACGGAAACAGGAATATAACCGATAAGGAAATCAGCAAGGCTGTTTCGGACGCGGTCAAGAAGGTCAATTCGCAGATGGTAAGCTATAAGTCGATAAAGCGTTTTGAAATTGTGAACAAGGAGTTCGAAAAGACCACAACTTCCAAAATCAAACGAAATCAGTAATATAAAAATCACCCTCCTCATATTAATGAAATGAGGAGGGATTTTTATGCCCAAAAGCAAACGCCGCAAGCCTAAATCGGAGAACATGGATCTCAAAAGCATTATCATTAAAACTCTTGTCGGTTCGGCGATAAGCGTTTTTGTTTATTTTATTCTGACTGCCGTCTGCTCCTTGATATGCTTAAAGCTTGATACAAAGCAGGAGGCTTACATCTACATAATTTATGCGATAAGCGCGGTTTCCGGCTTTGTCGGCGGATATCGGGCTGTCAGCCTTATTCGTAAAAACGGGCTTATAATCGGCGCTGTATGCGCTCTGCCCGCGTTGGTAATTATATTCCTCGTTTCCTCGATCATCGGCCGCACGGGAATGTCTGCCGCAGGCTGGATCGTTGCCGTTATTATGACGGTATTTTCGGCGGTCGGCGGTGTGCTGAGTGCGAACAGAAGAAGATAGGACTGTTTACAAACTCCCGCAAATCTGATATGATAAAGAAAAAAAGCGGGAGTTGATAAAATGGATTTCACTGTCAAACAGGTTTCCTCTCTTCAGCGAGTTTTTCTTGACGGAAAATGCGAACTTGACGAAATTAACGGCGGTTCGGCGCTCAAGGGTGAGCGTT
>DNGF01000095.1:8108-10462 GCA_003486665.1 Oscillospiraceae bacterium | reverse complement strand
GAGAACACGAAGAGCCATTTCCGCGCAGGAGGTCTGAGAAGAAAGACAAACGGCTTTGTTTGTGTGGCAGAAAGAAGCAACCTCTCTCTCAAGCTCCTTGGTTTTCGGTCCGGTTGTGATCCAGCCGGATTTAATGGCTGAAGCAACCTCTTCAATTTCAGCATCGGTCATATCCGGTGGAGAAAATGGTATTTTCATATAAAACATCCCCTTATTCAGAAAATCCTATTTCTTTTTTAAACCATAATCTGATATTAGTTTAATTCGTTGTTTACCTTTTTTAATAGCCTTTCTTTCAAGCTTTGGATCTCTCTTGCTCTTGATATATTTCGCAATCCTTTTGCGATAGACGGTCGGCAGCTTCCATGGCTTGTCATAAAGCTCCGGATACATCGCCGCCATCAGATCATAGGACGGAAAAACCGAGCGAAAAAGTCCGAACCGACTGCCTCCGGTCTTTGAAAAGATGAAGGTGCTTGCGTAGTTTATCTCTTCATCATCCATTCCGTAGGTCCCGCCGTTCAAAAGATCCTCATAAAGAGAATTGCTGTCGTGCGGTGCAAGGTTTGTCGATTCTCTGCCGCCGAAAAGCTTCATCAGCTCAACCGTGTCCGCATAGAACGAACCGTCAATAAAGCTTAAAAGCGTTTTTTCGGCTGAAGAAAAGTCTATTGATTTGTCATATTTATTTCCAAACACGGCGAGATCCATAATATGTCGGATTCCTGCGCCCGTTGTCATAAAATGCTTAAGATAATGTAAAAGCAAAAAAATGTAGTGATCGGTAGGATCGAGAGTGTAAATTTCAATGCCGTCAAAGACAGTTTTGCACGGGCTTTGCAGCGCCCTTTCCAAGGTGAGATTCATTGCTTCACGGAAAGCGTTTTGAGTCCCGAAAAGGTTGATATGCACTTCGATCTTTAATTTATTCTGTCTGTTTTTGTATGAAACGGTTTGAACTCTGCTCAGGTACCTTTCGGAAAAATCGCCCGTATAGTCCGTCACATAGCCGTTTTCTTCAAAAATTCGGTGGCAAAGAGCGAAATCGCTCATCGGTATATATATATCCTCATCGCCGGAGACTCGATGGTTTTCAAGCCTGCCGTAAGCCTTGCGGCAAACAAGTCCCTTGAGAACGATCGGCTTGATTCCTGCCGCTGTAAGCTTTTGATACAGGGAGTAAAACTCAGCCGTGTTCTGCGTTTGGGTTATAACGGAGCTTGTGGATTTACTGATAAGCTCAGCCTTGCAGGCAACGCCTGCTCTCGAAAATTCGGGATACAGCACCGCTCCCTCAAGAAAGATCGGTGCAACCTCCTGCTGAAATGCCAGCTCGGTAAGCAGTTTGAAATCAGGTTCATCCAAGACTGACACATTGCCGGTCAAAGCCGTATTCAGTATCGCGGAAAAATTTTTGTACTGTTTATTCATCATGAATTTTTTTCCTGTCCAGAAGCTCAATGCCGTTCTCGGACACGGAATATATCGAGTCCGAAAGGTTGAAAACGCTCGGCTTGTGCGATGTGAGAATTATCATTTTGTTATGGTTGTTTTTAAAAATATTTGCGATAACCTCTTCTTCGGTTTTGAGGTCAAGCGCGCTTGTTGCCTCGTCAAGCAGAAGAATCGGGGTGTCCGCCAGAAGCGCTCTTGCAATTGAGATGCGCTGATTCTGACCGTCGGAAAAGCACTGTCCGCGCTCGGTGATTTTGGTATTGATCGTGTGGGGAAGCTTGCTGACAAACTCCCATGCACAGGCGTCTTTCAAAACCTTTTCAAGCTCTTCATCGGTTGCGTCCTGCTTAACAAGGCGGAGATTTTCCGCAATCGTTCCCGAAAAAACTGTGTTATTCTGCGGAACGTAGCTGAATAATTTTCTTGTGGCGGAGCTGAGATTTATCTCTTCTCCGTCCTCGTCCTTTATGACTACCGAACCGTCCGCCGGCTTAATAAGTCCGAGCAAAATACGCAGGGTAGAGGTCTTGCCCTTTCCCGAAGCGCCGATCAGTGCGGTGATCTTTCCACTCTGAGCGGTGAAGGACGATTTTCTATATACAACAGCTTCATCATTGTACGCGCAGGTCACATCCTTGCACACAAGAGTCAGCTTCTTATCTTTATTTTTTTCAATGACTTGCTTTTCATGCTCGGTAAGCTCGGTTTTCTCCGCAGGCAGTTCGAGAACCTCAAGGACTCTTCCTGCGCTTATTCCCGCCTTGATAAAGGAGGGGACAAGAGAAACAACTGAGCTGAACGAGCCTGTCAGCGAGGCTGCCATGGACATGAACAGCGAGAGTGTGCCGAATGTTATGTCACCTTTCCACAGTCTGTAAAGTGCAAAGCCGTAGCATCAG
>DNGF01000095.1:0-8088 GCA_003486665.1 Oscillospiraceae bacterium | reverse complement strand
ACAAGCTGACCGGTCAGGCTCATGATTATCAGCATTTGGTTTTGATATCGGTTTTGCTCCATGGCAACGCCGAAGCCCTTTTGCTGGAACTCTCTGAACCTTTGCGAAAAGAGTTCGACAAGACCGAATGATTTGATCGTTTGGAGATTCTGATAGCTCTCTTCCTCAATGGCAAGGCGCTCGCCTGCAAGCTCACGGTTTTTCTTCTGAAATTCCGTAGCCTTTCCGAAGCGGAATCTTGCCGTTAAAACGGTTACGGGCGCGCCTGCAAGCGCAATCAGAGCCATGATCGGGTCATAGTGAAGAATGATGAAGAACGCTCCGATAAAATTGACAAGAGCCGTTACAACATTCGGAATATAGCTCAGAACCATGTTTGAAACAATGCCGACGTCCGCGCCTGTTCGGGTCATTATATCGGCGGAGTGGAAAGCGGAAATGGCTGTCCATTCCGTGTTCATAAGCTTATCGTAGACATCGTTTTTTATTTTTATACCGACGTTTAATCGGATTTTTAACGATATGCGGTTAGTCAGAGCAGTGATGAAGATTTTTGCAACAGCCGTACCGAGGTACACTGCGGCAACCGGCGCAATTTTCATGGAAATTTCACCGGTAACGGAGTCGATAAGATCCTTAAGCACCCATGATGTAAAAAGTCCGAGTCCCGTGGAAAGAAGCCCGATCAGGGAAAAGGCTATAACCTGTCCCTTATAGCGGAGTATATAGCTGAATATCCAGCTCCATGAGTGAAGAATTTTCTTTATTTCATTGTGATTCAGATATTTCTTGATCTTTTCAATGCTCTTCAAATTAATTTTCCTAACTCTTTTTCTGCGGCTTCGACCGCATTAATGTCCTTCGTACATTTGAGAAGGTAGACGGGTGTGCATTTAAGCAGCTCATCGAGAGTACCCATTCCAAGCTCCTTGCATCCGTCAAACCAGTCGGGGAGCATCACTTCGGGAAAAACACGGTTAAGCATTTCCATTCCTTTTATTTCGGAAATCGAACAGCTCTCTGCCTGAACGGGGGCGATGATCGCTTTAAGCGGAAGCCGCCTGTTAAGGCAATATTCCGACGAGCCGTGCCACGGAGAACCGTAGGCATAGAACCTGCCGTCGCGCTCCTTGTGGATAAAGACCATATCTCCGTTCAGAATTTCCGAACCGCGGTGTTTTCTCCACAGCTCCGCCTGTGTTGTCTTGCCGACTCCCGATGGACCCGTAAAAAGAACTCCCTCTCCGTTTACATCTATAAGACTGCTGTGCATAACAAGCGTATTCCTGCGAATCAGGCTGCCGTAAACAGCGACCATGGCGCAGCCGTATATTCCGAGAAGGTCGTTACTGCGGAAGATGACCGTACCCTCTGTGAAGCCGTCATTAATCGTAAGAAAGCTCTGCGACACGCAGAAGGCTTTACCGTTTCCGAGGGCTTCAACCTCGTAACGGTCGCACTGTCTTTCTCTGCACTCAAGGGTGAGGATCGGCTCGGCAGGGGAATTGACGGAAAACCTTTCCCAGTATTCGTCCGTGTAGTTAAAGGCGAAAGGGTAAATAATATCGTAAATATAATCCGACATTATGAACAACCGATACTCATAACGTAGCTGCCGCCGTACATATTAAGGTACGGAACGATCTTAGCCTCGATCTCCTCATGAGTTGTGCCGTAAACGTTCATTGTTTTAACGGTGCCTGTACCGAAATCGTAGTAGAGAAGATCCCAGCCCTTGCCGGTAACTCCGGTATCAAGGTTCCAGTGAGCGGTTGCGCTTCCGGTTGCGTCGGATGCACGGTTCGGGTCGCTGCCGGCTGCGGAATATGTGTTTGATCCGAGCATTACGTCATATGCTTCTACGGTTACATATTCATCCATGTTATTTTCCTCCAATCATATAACTGAAGATTTTGTCGATATATCGGCAATAATCTTTGCTTACTTTATTTACAGTACCGCTTTCCGTTGCCAGCGTTGCGGCACATCTGGGACATATGCCCGACCATCTGCATTTTTGACATTCTTCGGGCCATTGAAGTTTTTCTTCAAAGTCAACAAGCCTTTTCCATGCTTCGGTCAGACCGAGTGAAACAGCGTCAATGTCCGGCTCGTCAAGAAAGGAGCAAAAGCTCATTTTGCCGTCCCATTTTATCCAAAAGCCTGTTCGGTAATCCCTGCATTTTTCACAGGGCTTTTTTACGTTTCTTCGTTTTTCTTTATCCGTTACGTTCTCGACATCCTCGCAAAGATGAGCGTAGGCACTGTTTGGCAAGCGAAGAGCCTGTGCCTGCGAATCCGCACCTCTTACGGACTTTCTCAGCCCCGTTGAAGACATCCAAGGAATCGTTAGCTCTTTCATGAGCCTTGAAATTTCGGGAAGATCGTCAACATTATCTCTTGTGACGGTGGTGACAGCCTCCAAAAAAATGCCGAGTTCCTTTAAACGTTTAATATTGTAAATAACCTTTGTAAATCCGTCGCTCACGCCGCAGACCTTTCGGTAGGTTTCGTCGCTCGCACCGTAGATCGTGAATTTTATACATTGCGGCGGAAGTGCTTTCAAAAGCTCAAAGCATTCATCGTCAAGGCGGTAAAGATTGCTTTGAAGCGTTATGATAAATCCCATGCGTGAAAGCTCGGAATAGATCCTGCAAAATTCGGGATGCCTTGTCGGTTCGCCGCCCGTTATGCACAGAAACAGTGTTCCTGCCTGCATTGCCTGCCTGCCGAACGATATCCACTGCTCGGCGGAAAGCTCTTTGCCGAGAGAAGCGATTTCGCTGTCCCTGAGATGAACGTAGCACATTCCGCAGTTGAAATTACACCTCGGCGTCAGCTCAAAGGAGGCGGAGAGGGGAATTGCATTTTGCTTTGCGCGGACAAGCATTTCATAAGGTGCCGCCGCGATGGAGTTGAAAGCGTCTTTGCTCATGCCTCATCACTCATATCCAAAATATTGTTTTTGGCAAGAATCTGGAGAAAAGTAATTATATCGCTCTGAGCCTTTTCGCGGGTAACGTTTTTGTATTTAGCCATAATCAGGTCAACAAGCTCATCCAGGGTGAATTCCCTGCCGTCCATGTTTTTCCAAAGATACGCGGCGGAAGAGGAGATATACACCATGGACGTAACGTCCTTGACCCTCTCCATAACCGGCACGAGCATATACTGCCCTGCGATCTCACGAAGAACAAGATTGTCTTTTACTCTCATAGGCTTGCTCCTTAATCAGTTATCAAAGTTATTTCTCGGTTGAATCTTCATCATAGCCGTACTTGCCGTAGCTGAATTTACCGTAGCCGTAATTGCCGTAGCTGCGGTAGCCGTATTTTCCGTACCTGCCGTAGCGTCCGTAGCCGTAGTAGTTGTAGCTGTAGCCGGGATCGAGAATACTCTCCTTGGCGGCATTGAGAACTCCGCCTATAATGTTGCATCCTCTGGTCGAGATATTGTTGATACAGTCGAGAATTGTCCAGCGATGTGTTGAGTCCTGACGTATAACAAACAGAATACTGTCACAGTACTCGGAAATCAGAAGCGGATCCGTGGTAATAGCGCACGGCGGAGAATCGACAATAACATAATCGGCGACCTCCCTGATGCGGCTGATAAGCTCACGGGTTTCATCGCTGTTAAGTATTGTTTCCGGACTTTTTATCGGCTCTTTGCTGCCGAAGACTATAACATCATTCGGTTTTTCGCTGAAAGCTTTGAGCATTTCATCAATGCTGTTTTTTGATTTTGTACTGCTTTTCTTGCTGCCGTAATGTCTTCCGCTGCTTTTGGCATCGGAAAGGAAGCTGTTTACAGTGTAAAAGCCGGCATTGCCGCTCAAAGTTTTGCTGAGAGAAAGCTTTCTGAGGTCGAGATCAACAAGGGCAACCTTTTTATCGGGATTTCCCGCTTTAATATATCGCGCAAGATTGAGAGCAACAGATGTTTTTCCCTCGTTGACAAGTGCGGCTGTGACCATAAGCACCTTTGAATCGGTCTTTTGCAGAGAACGTGTAACTTTGAGCGCGATCGCTTTCATGCACTCGGCATAGCGTTTGCCGTTTTCGGTTGTTTCATCTGCGTTGAGCGGCTTGCTGCTGTTTTTCTTGTCAAGCTTATAGTAGGGGAGAATGCCGATGCAGTTCATGTTGAGCTGATCGCGGAAGTCCTGCTCCGTCTGAATCGTCTTTCTCAAAAAGGCGGTTACGGTTATCACGATCGCGCTTATTCCGAGAGTTGCAACAAGGCAGATCAGAACGGACAATATATAATTATTTCTGTTGTTCGGCTTGGTGGGTACCGAGCTTGGCTGAATAATGTTAAGCTTTGTTTCGCCGATAACATATCTTGAAACGTCGGGAAGCTTTTTTACAACGGCGTCAAGTATATTTTTTGCGTCCTGCGGATCCTTGCTGACAACCGACACGGAGAAAAGATTGGAATTTTTAATTGCGCTCAGCGAGATTGTGCCGTTTATTTTATCTGTGCCGAGTTCCTCTTTCAGAATCTCGTTAAACACGGAGCTTTTGAGGATATAGGGAAGAACCTTTGCCATCTGCTCGGCATTGGCGGAGTCGTAATAGAAGCCGTATGAAGCGGCGATTTCAGCATAGCTGGAGGTGGTGTTTACCGTGAAAGACGCTTTCGCTTCGTATGTCGGAACGTAGGTGTACTTCTGGTAGCCGCAATATATCGCCGTCAGGCAGACAAAGGCTGCAATGATGACCCACCATGTTCTTTTCAATATTTTGATTATGTCCTTCAACAGAACCTGAAGGTTAAGGGAGTCTTCGCTGAATTCATTGGATTTTATATTATTCATAACTGCTCCTCAGGTAATCGGTGATTACTCAGCTGTTTTGCTGTCGGCTTCCTTGTCGCTGTGCTCGTAATTGTCGTAATTGCCGTAGCCGTAAATGCTGTCACCCGTGACGTGCATATTGAATTCACGGTAGTCGTTGAGAACGTAGCCGAAGAAGTCGGCAGAACCCTCTTTGATGTCCTCTATCGCCGTGTTGATATCCGCAATACGAACAAAGTCGTGACGAATAACGATCATAGAGCAATCGACAATGTCCGAGATAAGCTGAACGTCGGTGCCGACGAGAATGGGCGAGGAATCAAGGATAATATAATCGTAGTTTTCATCGGCAAAGCTCAGAAGCTTTTTAAGCTTTTCTGACTGTATATAGGCGGACGAATCCTTCCTTGCGCCGAAGTTCATGATCATATCAACGCCGGTTCTGGAAAATTTGCGGATGATATCCTTAATTTCACTTTGACCGTCGATATAGGAAACGATGTCGGGAATGGACTTTTTTTCTCTCTCGGTTATCTTGTAAAGCGCGGGCTTACGGAAGTCAACGTCAACAAGCAGAACCCTTTTGCCCATGCCGCTCAAGGCGAGAGCAAGGTTGGTCGAAACGGTGGACTTTCCCTCATTTTCGGCAACGCTCGAAATCAGGACGCGCTTATAGCCCTTCTGATCCATCTTAAATCTGAGATTTTCGGCAAACTTGCGGTTGCTTTCCTCAAAAAGGAAGCTGCAGGTCGGGGAGTTGATCAGGACGGACTTGTTGGTTCTGCGGATAACCGAACGCAGGGTTTTGAGCTTTTTCTCATGGGGGATAACGCCGAAGCAGTCGCCTTCAAGCTCTTCGCGTGCGCTGTAAACTGTTTTAAAGGTTTTTCTCGTTATACAGGATATGACCGTTGCCGCGACAACGAGCGCAGCCATTGCCATTCCGGCAAGGACTCTGTAAAGCGGAAGATTGAACGTGTTGGTTGCCACGGTCGGAATCTGAGGCTCGGAAACCGTTTCAAGAACCGCGTTTGAGAAAAGATAATCGGAAATTCCGTTGTAGTTTTCAAGTATTGAGTTGCTTACTATGTAAGCTGTCTTCGGGTCGTTGGCAGTTACGTTGAGAACAAGAAGGTTTGTTCCCGAAATAACGTTTGCCGAAACGGAAACATTGCCGTTCAGCTTTCCCGTATCCTCCTTGACCTTTTGCATGAGAATATCGCTTTCGAAGACCTCTTTAAGCACGCCTGCCATAGACGAAGCGGTTGAAAGAGCCGCATAAGCATTGGCATAGGTGGTGTTCTTCGCCGTAACAACAAGGGTGGACGAGGATGTGTAAACAGGCTGGCGAACGTATCTGATATATACCGTAACGGATAAAAAGCCGATCGCCGCCGCCATGAAAATAAAGAGCGCGTTCCTCAGAATGTCACGGAGAATAATAAAAACATTCATCTGATTTGCTTTTTGTGATGCGTTTTCTTTCATATTCATCCCTCTCTGACAATTACAATAAGAAACGAATGACCGGTAAGACCTTTTGAATCGGTATATTCATATCTGACCTGGTGAACGCCTGCCGCCTTTGTGTCAACGGTCGAGGTGATGCCGACTTTTTTGAGGTCGATTTTTTTATCGAACTTATCCGAAACCGCTTTTAAGTATTGCGCGGGGTTGAACTTATCCCCGATATTGACATAGATAAGGTAATCTGACAATTCGATTTTGGGAGAATCGACAGTGTCGTTTACAATGTTGACCGGAAGCTTGCGGTTGACAACGTCCGCATAGCTGTTGGAGGCTTCAAACGTAACGTAATATGTGCCGACCTTAGAGCTGTCAACATCATTTACCACGATCTTGACCTTTGAAGAAATATCGCCGTCAAGGCAGTCGGTCAGACTGATTTTCGGGAACATGGAAACGGTGTCGTTCGAGGTGAACATCAGCGGCTCCTTCAGCGAGAACGTAGGCTCGCTGTAGTCAGTGTATCTGACTCTTCTTGTAAACTTGCCGACATTGTTGCTTGAGTCAAAAACGAGATAGGTGAGATCGCACACACCCTTTGAAATAAACTTGGAGTGGGTGCCGATGAGGATGGAATCGGTGAGATCGCCGTCCCTGTCATCCGTGGCGGTAAGACCTGTGAGAAGCTTGCTGCTGTCATCATTGACGGAGAGTTCGAGAACCTCACGGTCGGATGTGATGACGGGAGGGGTGTGATCCCTGACGGTTTTGCCGAGGATAATGTTGACAGACCATGCTCCGACAGCAACGACAAAAAGTACGGAAATCAATATTCTGATAAGCTTCATTACCTCACCTCAACAAAAAAATGATTCAATTATACCTATTATATTTAATCACAAAAAACGCCAAAAGTCAACATTTAATTCCTTTTCGGTAAATGAAAATCAGAAATTTTATATTTATAACAAAAACGATTCCGTTGTTGAAAAATTTTTGTCAACGGAACCGTTTAAATGCTTTATTTTCTGTTTTTAAGTCGCTTGTCGCACTTGGTTGCAAGGAACGTGCCGAGGCTCTGGAAAATCTGAACCAATATGATAAGGAATACTACCGCAAAGACCATGATGAGGTACTGATATCTGTAGTAGCCGTAGTTGATCGCGATCTTTCCGAGTCCGCCGCCGCCGATGATGCCGCTCATGGCCGAGTAGCCGAGGATGGTGGTCAGGGCGATGGTGGCGTTCTGCAGCAGGGAGGGGACGCTCTCGGGGATCATCACCTTGCAGATGATCTGCATGGGCGTTGCGCCCATGCTCTGCGCGGCCTCAATGATGTTGGGGTCAATCTCGCGCAGGCTGCTTTCAACAAGGCGCGCGACGAACGGGAACGCCGCCACGACCAACGGAACGATGGTCGCGGTGGTGCCGACGGTCGTGCCGATGATGAGGCGCGAAAGCGGGAAGACCATGATCATCAGGATGAGAAACGGGATCGAGCGCAGCAGGTTGATGATGACGTTCAGAACGCTCATCAGGGCCTTGGGCAGCGGCAGAACGCCGTCCTTCTCCCCCGCCACGAGCAGCACGCCCAGCGGAAGGCCGATGACGACGGCCAGCGCCGTCGAAAGGAGCGTCACATAAAACGTCTCCCAGATCGCCTTGGGGAACTGCGTCTGCATGGCGACGGTAAGCTCCGCGATGGAGTCCGGAGAAAAGAGGTTATTGTACATCGGCGCTCGCCTCCTCTACCTGAAGATTTTCAATGCCTCTTAAAAAGTCCATGGCCTGCTCGAACTGCGCGTTCGGCACGCCGAGCAGCAT
>DNGF01000015.1:6891-12089 GCA_003486665.1 Oscillospiraceae bacterium | reverse complement strand
GAAAAGGCTGAAAAGCACTCGCCAGCGTGCGCCAAAAGAAATAAACGGCCCGAAGAGTATTTTCTGCGACATCCTCCGCTGTGCGGACTGCGGCAGTAAGATGTGGTACCACACCAACACGCAGAACAGAGACATTCACTACTTCTCATGCTCCAACTATGTCAAGGACTACCGCGGCACCTGCCTCACCCGCCACTACATCCGTGCGGATGCGGTGGAAGCGGTGGTGGAAATGGAGCTGCGGAGGCTTGCGGAATACCTCATAGCCGACGAAAACCGTTTTGCAGAAATTCTTGCCCGCAAGATCAACAAGCAGGCAGAGAGTGAAAAGAAAACGGTTCAGTCCGAGCTTCGCAAGTCGGAAATGCGCATTGAGATTATTCCCAAGCTCTTGAAAACGCTTTATGAGGACAAGCTCAGCGGCAAGACCTCGGAGGACAATTACTGCGTTCTTTCGCAGGAATATTCCGATGAGCGCGAGCAGTTACAAAAGAAGATTCTGATGCTGCGCAGGAAGCTGATCGAAATGGGTGAAAAGGAAAACGAGCGGGAGGAGTTCATCCGTGCGATACGCAAGTTTATGGAAATGCGGACGCTGACCAAGCAGGTGTTAAACGAGCTGATTGACCACATTGATGTGTACGAGATACATGGGACCGGAAAAAACAAAACCCAACGCCTTGTCATCTACTACAAGTTCGTCGGGTATCTGGACATTGATCCCACGCAGTGCCGTCCGAACTACACCGCCGACATCCGCGAGGGTGTTGCCATAGAGTATATTTCCTGCGAGCCGCCGGAGAATCTGAAGGAGCTGTTCCCGGAGGGATACGGCGCGTGCGATGATTCTTTTGAGGAAGCAAAACCGGAGCAGGCGTAAACCTGCTCCGAGGATAAGGGTATTCAATCGAAGTATTTATTAAAAACTTGATTTACGGTTTCGACATAAACGTTAAATGACGGATGATTATAATCTTGCCGACGAAGATACATGTTTTTCTTTTCAAGATATTCATCAATTACTTCGTCCCAAAGATGTTCGTCTTTGATGTCTGCAACTTTATCAAACAAATTCCTTGAATCGGGCACTGAATTCCAGTAATACCTGTCCCAAGCAGTAACCCCGGTTTTCTCATGAATCAATCTATGGCAACCATTACGATCGTTGAACACTATGGCGAGATCAATGCTGAATTCGGTGTGATTACCTTTGGTAAAATGCCGTTTTTCTGTTGTTAATACGGAAGTGGAATCCATGCAGTCATTCCATCCGTTTTTATTGAGAATCACATTAAACTGTTTGCGGATATATTCCTTAATCTCTCTACAGTTGTTGATGTTGATTTCAGAATCAATTATCATCAAATTATAATCGAGATCAATCGGTTCATTGGAATTTTGCGTGATAAGATTTTTTGCACCGCTGCCGACAAGGTGAGCTTCGACTTCCATAAGGGAATCGTTGTTAATGAGCTGAACAAGCTGGTTGATGATATTGGAGCATAAGTATTTCATATCTTTAAGAAATACCTTATCTTCAATATAGTGATACATAATAACCATCTCCTCTTCGCCCATGCCACCCATTCAGCGTTTCTCGCTAAATCGTTATAGTATACTCACGAATGATGCCCGTGTCAATACTTTCAGGTAAAAAAGAAGCGGATGTAACTGAAATCAGTTACATCCGCTCGATATGGTTGCGGAGGCTGGACTTGAACCAACGACCTTCGGGTTATGAGCCCGACGAGCTACCGACTGCTCCACTCCGCGATATTTTGTTTCGCCTTTTCTCAAAGCGCTTAATTATTATATTACTCTTTAGCGGTTTTGTCAATAGCTTTTTTATTATTTTTTTCGTTTGGTATGATTTTATTCATAACGCGATATTTATATTCTTAAATATTGACTTTTACCACATACTTTTATATAATATAAAAAGTCTATCATTTTAATAGGTTAATTCTCGGAAAAGGCGGTGACAGTATGAATGATTTGGTTAACAAGCTTTTTGAAACGGGCGATTTGTCCGACAATGAGCTGAAACTGCTGTTTGAAAACGGCAGCTTTAATGAGCCGCTCGCACGAGCCGCCGACATCCGCCGCAGAGAAAACTACGGCGACAAGGTTTATATCCGCGGACTTATCGAATTCACAAATTACTGCCGCAACAATTGTTACTATTGCGGAATAAGGCGCGACAACAAAAATGCCGAGCGTTATCGCCTTACAAAAGATGAAATTCTTCTTTGCTGTAACGAGGGCTATCGCCTCGGATTCCGTACCTTTGTTATGCAGGGCGGCGAAGACCCCTATTATACGGATGAAATGATTTGCGATATAGTTTCGGAAATTAAGCGCTGTTATCCTGATTGTGCGGTGACTCTTTCTATCGGCGAGAAGCCGAGAGAAAGCTATCAGGCTTTTTTTGATGCGGGTGCGGACAGATACCTGCTTCGGCATGAAACAGCCGACAGTATCCACTACGGCAGGCTTCATCCCGAAAAAATGAGCCTTGAAAACCGCAAACGCTGTCTTTATGATTTGAAAGATATAGGCTACCAGGTCGGTTCGGGCTTCATGGTCGGTTCCCCTTATCAAACAACGGAGAATTTGATCTCCGATCTTCGCTTTTTACAGAAGCTAAAGCCCGACATGATAGGCATAGGTCCGTATATCACTCATGCCGATACGCCGTTTGCCGGGTTCAAAAACGGCGATGTAATGCTGACTCTCAGGCTGGTATCAATATTGCGGCTGATGTTCCCATATGTGCTCATTCCGTCAACAACGGCGCTCGGAACAATTCATCCGCAGGGGCGTGAGCTTGGACTGAAAGCAGGCGCAAATGTTGTTATGCCGAATCTGTCGCCCGTTTCGGTGCGTAAATTATATTCGCTGTATGAAAATAAAATCTGCACAGGCGAGGAAGCGGCTCAGTGCCGAGGATGTCTTGAAAGACGGGTCGAATCGGCAGGGTACAAAATTGTAACGGACATAGGAAATGTCAGAAAAATCGAGGAATAATTATGCTTAATCAGTTTTCAAGAACAGAGCTTATATACGGACACGAGGCAATGGAAAAGCTGCAAAACTCCCGTGTTGCGATTTTCGGAATCGGCGGAGTCGGCAGCTTCACCGCCGAAGCGCTTGCACGTTCTGGAGTCGGCACACTTGATTTGATCGACGATGATAAGGTTTGCCTGACGAACATCAATCGTCAGCTTCTTGCAACTCGCAAAACCGTCGGCAAGTACAAGGTTGACGTTGCCGAAGAAAGAATTGCCGAGATAAATCCCGATGCAATTGTGAATAAGCACAGGATTTTCTATACGCCCGAAACAGCCGATCAATTCGACTTTTCACAGTATGATTATATTGTTGACGCAATTGATACGGTCACTGGTAAGCTTGCGCTGGTCGAAAACGCGAACAAAACGAAAACACCGATAATTTCTTCAATGGGCGCAGGCAACAAGGTCGATCCGACAGCGTTTGAGGTCACGGATATTTTTAAGACCTCGGTCTGCCCCTTGGCAAAGGTAATGCGAACCGAGCTGAAAAAAAGAAAGATAAAAAAACTCAAGGTGGTTTATTCAAAAGAGCTGCCGATAACACCGATTGACGATATGGCGATAAGCTGCCGTCAGCATTGTATCTGCCCTCCCGGAACGGCGAGAAAATGCACACAGCGCAGACAGGTGCCGGGAAGTACGGCTTTTGTCCCGTCGGTTGTTGGTTTGATAATCGCAGGCGAGGTCATAAAGGATATCACGGGCTTCAAAGGCAGAGGAATAGGAGCATAAAACGAAAGGGCTGTTTTGCACAGTCCTTTTTCGTTATAGTTCACAAATTGCAGGGCTTATTTTTTATATTGAAAATTTTAATATACATTGCGTTTTATTTCCCGTTTTGATAAAATAAAATCAGGATAAAATATAATGAATGGGAGTGAAAACCATGGCAGAATTCAGAACCGAACGCAAGGGCGATATTATCAAATGTGAATACACCGTCAGCGGCGGAATTGAGGGCGGAGCTTATTCGCTCAGAGCGTCAAAGACGGGTGATGAAACAGCTGAGCTTGCAGTGTCAAACGTGGTCAACCAGGCAACATTTGACCGTGAAAGATATTACGATATCGGCATTGAGATATTTGATGAGCTTGCAAAAATCGTTGACAGATACAGAATGCTGCGATGGTCCACCAGAGCCGAGAATCCGATCCTTGTCAACGATGAGGAAATAACAACGGTTCGAATAGCGGTTTCCGAAGACGGCGAAGCGGGGGCATATAAAATTTCGAGCAGGCAGCTTTTGCCGTCGAATGCAATGAAAGCGTTCAAAGAGATTCGCAAATGTATGGAAAGCTATATTGAAAAATAAAAATCACCGACAGGATTTCAAATTGATCCCTGTCGGTGTCTTTTATGTAATCGACATGAAGATTTTGTCAATTACTTCATCAAGGTTTTTATTGTAAAATTTTTGCTTGCTTACCATCTCAGAAAAGCTTGAATAATTGCTTTCTTTTTCGTTGTGAGAAACACAAATTATGTCATCCGTTTTTTTCAAAACATATCTTTCATTGTTTAATGAAAAAGTTACGGTTTTTCTTTCATTCAATCCCGTTTCAACCATCGCAACGGTGTTCGGAACAAGTGCTATTTTGTGATAGGAAAGAAGTTCTTCAAAACAATCTGAGCAAAGCCATGCACGCTCATCGGATGATTCATATGCCTGTTGATCGTTATCAACGGTATCGCTGCAACTGATTCGTTTTGCACAAAAAAGACAATGTTCATGGCTCTCCGGATCTCCGTAATCAATCCATGCCGATTTTTTATACTTCATTCCTTTAAAATACTGCTTATAATATGTGTTATAGCATTCCTCTATCCAGTTGTTATCCATAACAAAAAGCTCCTTCAAAAAATTTTTGTTCCCAGCTTCCATCTTCAAAAATTCTATATCCTCTTTTCCAACCTTCCGGATGTTTGTAATCCCAATGTGGTTTTTTTCCTTCACTATGGTTCACATCCCAGTGATAGCTTTCTCCGGTTTCTTGATTGTACCAATTTCCTTTATTGTCTTCCGGAGAAGAACTGCCCCTCCATTCAAATCCATTACCGGGAGATTTGTTTTCGTAACCCGGAAAATTTGGCATATCTTTATTCTCGTCAAATGTCGGCTTCGGG
>DNGF01000015.1:0-6793 GCA_003486665.1 Oscillospiraceae bacterium | reverse complement strand
TTTTGCCGCCTACGACACAGGATTCAACCTCGCTGTCCCAAAAAGGCAAAAGATTTTTTTCGAAGTATTTCTCGGTAGAATCTTTTCTTTTCAAATCCTGATATAAAAATTTTTCGTAATTTTTAATTATAAAAACATACTTATTGGCTGTAAGTTCATAACCGTCAGTTAAAAAATCGTCTATAGTATAAAAATTCTTTTTCCAACCATCGGGAATTTCACTGAAGTTAAAACAATTCCACAAGCGGTCAAAATAATCCGCATATGTATTAACTCCGTTACCGTCCATAACGATGTATTTTGTGTCGTCATGTGCATAAAGAATTTTTTCTTTTTCGAAATCTTCTGTTGTCATTCGGTATAGCTTGTTCATGATATGCTCCTTTTCGTGGCTCTGCAAGACAGAGCCACGAAACATAAACAGTTGTCTTAAAATTTTTTCAAAGTACTACGTACTTGACTCGTTTTATAATTTACTTGTTGCTTACAAGGTAAATATCAAAGTCTTTTCTTTTGCCGCCTACGACACAGGTTTCAACCTCGCTGTCCCAGAAAGGCAAAAGATAATTTCCAAAGGTATCCTCAATATTTTTTCGTTCTGATATATTATGTCTTAAAAATTCATCATAGTTTTTAATTACAAAAACATATCTTTTTTCGGGTACGAAGTCATTATCGGTCATAAAATCATATTCCGTATGAGTATCTTTTTTCCAACCATCGGGAATTTCGCAAAAATCAAAAGCTGCCCACAAGCGGTCAAAATATTCTTCATATGTATTAACTCCGTCACCGTCCATAACGATGTATTTTGTGTCGTCACGGGCATAAAGAATTTTTTCTTTTTCAAATTCTTCTGTTGTTATCCGATATAATTTATTCATAACTATTCTCCTATTTAATTCTTGTAAATGTAGCGTAATGATCATCAGTATAATATATTGATCCATCGCTACCCCGAACAAATCTTTCTGCATCACGAGGTTTGCCTGGAATTTTGTCATTTACATCATATTCTCTATAACTAATACTTTCTCCGTAAGGGGAGCTTTCGGGTAACTTTGGGGGTATATTTTTAAAATTTCCCCCAGCATGTGTACGATCGGTTTGCCCCTTATAGTTTCCTTTCCACCCGACTTTTTCATATTCGATATATGCTTTTTTTACATTGTCGGGCAAATCGTCAAATGGAACTTTCGGGATATTGTCGGTCGGCTTCGGATTGCTTGCACCGAGTCCGCCTGCCGAACCGCCGCCTTTTTCGAGAGGCAAAACATATCCTGTAACCTTTGTTACGCATATAGGTTCAAAACACTTGAGATTGTTTGTTTCGGCATAATCTATTTCGATTATTTCGCCTTTCATATCCTCAAAAGGCTTGCCGTAACATATTATTTTCCTCGGTCGTATTCGCCTGCGCATTTCGTTATAGCCGAGCATAAAATGCGATTTTTCATTTTTGATGCCCAGCGTTGAAACGGCAACCGTACAGCCCTGTTCAATCCCGTCAAAACAGAAATTGAAGCTTTCAAGACTGCCCCAGCGCACGGTTGGAATAACCTTGATACCCTTTGACTGCAAATACGCTCCAACCCACCTGTTCCTGAAACAGTTATACAACTGCAAGCTGACAGGCATCTCGGTAAACATACTGAAGTCAGGCGACATAACGGCATTGAATTTCTTTAACCGTTCAATTTTGTCATCGGGATTTTTATAAATGCTTTCAAAACGGTAATCATCAAGAAAAAAGTGTACCGTTTTTTCTTTTTCGTCGCTTTGATTGATTTTATCATACCCTATAAGCGACATTTTTTCAAGGGAAACGTCCTGCATTTTTATAAGCGGCATCGAAAACATTCCACTACCAAGAGCAACCGCCGACTTAATTCCAAGCACAAATCTTGACGGTGTATTTCCCGCCATATCACCCAAAGCATCTTGCTAATACGGCAGTATAACCTGCGATGCTTTATGCGATCTGACAGAAAATCTCCTCGTCAATATCTGCGCTTTTAATTAATCGGCGGTTGCTCAAACTGATTCCTTAGAAAAAGCGGATCGTTTCTGAACTCAAAGCTGTTAATGTTTATCATTCCTTTCAGACTTTTATGAAGAAAAAACTCCCTTCATAAATATCTTGAAAACAACGAATCCATAACCTTATAGGGTTATAGCTTTAAAGCTTTACCTTTTTGTTTACAAATTGTTCACTTAAAGCACCTCAAAATGAATATTTAAAACGATCCGATTGATTTTTGAAAAAAACTGTTATATAATATTATTTCTGAAAGAACGGAGGCGGTTGTGTGATAAAAAATATCGTTTTTGATATGGGCGGAGTCCTTGTTGATTATAATCCGATTCGATCGGTTGCAAATCATTTTGCGCCGGAGGACAGAGCTGCCGTTTTGGAGAATATTTATTATTCTAAGGAATGGTCCGCAATGGACAGGGGCGATTACAGTGTTGAAGAAGCGCTCGGAATGATGCTCAGCCGTCTGCCCGAAAGGCTTCACGCAGAGGCTCGGAAAATGGTGCTTGAACGCGAAACGGAAATGCCGCCGATTGATGCGATGTACCCGATCGTGAAGACTCTTAAAAATGACGGATACAAGATTTATTTGCTTTCGAACTGTCCCGATTGGTTCGATGATTTCAAAAAAAGTGTGCCTGCATTCGCTTTTTTCGACGGATTTATTATCTCGGCATATTATAATGAAATTAAACCCGATGAAAAAATATATCAAATTTTATTTAAAGAGTTTTCGATAAAACCCGAAGAAAGCTTTTTTATTGACGACTCCGAGGCAAATATAAAAACTGCCGAACGGCTCGGAATGAAAGCTCATTGCTTTGCCGACCGTGATTTTGATAGGCTTAAACAAAATATGAGAGATCATAATATTTTATAATAAGAATTGGAGCGAAGAATGTCCTGTTTTACAAAAGCTCTGAAAGGTCTTAACGAATACCGATCCCTGCTTTATGACGTGACCAACCGACGTTTGCCTGCCGGCGCGCTCGGATTGTCGCAGATTCATAAGGCTCATGTGATTTCGGCAATGTGTACGGATCTTTCACCCCACAAAGCAATAGTTATTACACCCGACGAAAGCTCGGCAAATAAGCTATGCAAAGATCTTAACGCCTTTGGCTGTGATGCGGTCATGTATCCTGCCGGAGATATATCCCTGCGCCCGGACGACATAAAATCCCGCGATTACGAACACGCAAGACTGAGCGTACTCGGTCATCTTGTGGACGGAAATGTTCGTGCGGTGGTTTGCTCTGTTGAGGCTGCATTGCAGCTCACGATACCTCCGGAAGAGCTTATCGCCAAAAGAATAACCCTGACTGTGGATGAAACTGTCGAGCAGGACGAATTAATAGAAAGACTCATCAATGCAGGATATACGAGAAGCACCCAGGTTGACGGATCGGGTCAGTTTGCGGCACGAGGCGGAATAATAGATATTTTTTCGCCCGACTGTGAGAATCCCTACAGAGTTGAGTTCTGGGGCGATACCATAGACTGCCTTTCAACATTTGATACGGAGAGTCAGCGCCGAATCGATTCAACCAATTCGGTTGTGATAACGCCGGCGAATGAGATCTGCTGCAGTCCTGTCAGGCTTGCCGACCTCATTGAACAGCAGATTGAAAAAACAAAGGGCAAGGGTTCGGTTCAGGCTAAGCAGATTCTTTCCTCGGATCTTGAAAAGCTTAACGGCGGAATACATCTTCCGAACATAGACAGATATCTGCCGCTTATTTATCCCTGTGCGGCAACGATTTTTGATTATATTGACGAGCCGCTTCTGTTTGTCAGTGAGAGCTTCAGCGTTAAAGAACACGCGAATGCCGCCGCATCTCTTTTTCATGAGGAGCTTAAAGCTTTTCTTGAAGAGGGTGTTGTCTGTAAGGGACTGGACCGCTTTATGCTTGAGTTTAGTGAGCTTTTGGGCATTTATGAGGATCTCGGAGCGGTATATCTCGACAACATTGCAAGAGGCTCGTTTGATACGCCCGTCAAGGGTCTTGTGACTTTTAATGCACGGCAGTTTTCGCCGTGGAACGGTTCAATGAACGTTCTGGTTGACGATATAAAGCCAATGTACCAAAAAAAGGGTCATTCGGTCTTTGTAATAGCAGGAACCGAAAAATCCGCGCAGGCACTTGCTTCCGATTTGCAGGGCGAGGGCTTTTCGGCAACATATATGCCAACTCCGCCTGAGGAGCTTATTCCGAATAGGGTTATTGTTTTACCCGGCGGATTCTCGGCAGGCTTTGAGTACCCGGACGCAGGTCTAACGGTTATCACCTACGGCAGCCGAACGGCTCTGCCGGTTAAAAAGTCGAA
The DNA here is from genome assembly GCA_003486665.1 of Oscillospiraceae bacterium. Taxonomy (GTDB): domain Bacteria; phylum Bacillota; class Clostridia; order Oscillospirales; family Acutalibacteraceae; genus CAG-488. Next base: position 2,430 of record DNGF01000015.1, on the reverse strand, counting down.
GAAAAAGGTAAATAAAGCGGCGGTATTCAATTCGCTTGAGGATCTTCACAAGGGAGATTACATTGTTCACACCGCACACGGTATAGGTATTTTTGAGGGCATAACAAGCCTGGAAGCGGACGGCAATATCAAGGACTATATCAAGATCAAGTATGATAAAGGCGATGTTCTTTATGTTCCCGTCACTCAGCTTGACCAGGTGTCGAGATACATCGGCTCAAAGAGCGAAAACGGAACAGTCAAGCTGAACAAACTCGGCGGCAAGGAATGGCAGAAAACACGCTCTCGTGTGCGCTCGGCTGTTAAGGATATTGCCAAGGAGCTTATAGAGCTTTATGCAAAAAGAACCAAGATAAAGGGTTTTGCATTCTCGCCCGATATTGATATGCAGAACGATTTTGAACGCCGTTTCGAATATGAAGAAACTGACGATCAGCTTCGATGTATTCAGGAGATAAAGGACGATATGGAGAAGCCGTATCCGATGGACAGACTTCTCTGCGGCGATGTCGGATTCGGCAAGACCGAGGTTGCGCTCAGAGCGGCTTTTAAGTGTGTTGCGGACGGCAAGCAGTGCGCGATTCTTGTGCCTACGACGATCCTTGCGTTGCAGCACTATCAAACAATATGCAAACGCTTCGACGGATTCCCGATCGAGGCGCAGATGATTTCCCGATTTGTTCCCGCAAATCAGCAGAAAAAAATCAAGCAGGATCTTAAGAGGGGATATGTCGATATCATAGTCGGAACACACAGGCTGATTTCCAAGGACATTGAATTCCGCGATCTCGGCTTGATAATAGTTGACGAGGAGCAGCGCTTCGGTGTTGCCCAAAAGGAGAAGCTCAAAGAGAAATATCCTAACGTTGATGTGCTGACGCTCAGCGCAACGCCCATTCCGAGAACGCTCAATATGGCGATGACGGGTATCAGGGATATGTCGATCCTTGAGGAAGCGCCGCATGACAGGCATCCTGTTCAGACCTATGTTATCGAGTATAATTTTGATGTTATCGTTCAGGCAATCCAGTCGGAGCTTCGCCGCGGCGGACAGGTGTATTATTTGCACAACCGCACGGAAACGATTGAAAGAACGGCTTCAAAGCTCAAAAACTTTTTGCCCGACGCAAACATTGCCGTTGCTCACGGTCAAATGACCGAGGATAAGCTGAGCGATATTTGGCGCGATCTGCTTGAGGGAGAAATTGATGTGCTGGTCTGCACAACTATAATCGAAACAGGTGTTGACGTGCCGAATGTCAATACGCTGATTATTGAGGACGCCGACAGACTCGGACTTGCACAGCTTCATCAGATAAGAGGGCGCGTAGGCCGTTCGGCAAGGCGCGCGAGCACATATTTTACCTTTAGACGAGGCAAGGAACTGACTGAGGTTGCCGCAAAGCGACTGACAGCTATCCGCGAATATACTGAGTTCGGCTCAGGATTTCATATTGCTATGCGTGACCTTGAAATCAGGGGCGCTGGCAATATCCTCGGCGCGCAGCAGCACGGACATATGGAAGCAGTCGGCTATGATATGTACCTAAAAATGCTTGATCAGGCGGTCATGGAGGAAAAGGGCATAGCTTCGGCAGTTCCGGAAAAGGAGTGCCTTATTGATCTTCCGATCGACGCGCACATTCCGCCGGATTACATTGAGGACGTACCGCAGAAGCTTGCAATGTACCGCAGAATCGCGGATATTAAAAACAATGAGGACGCGGAAGATGTTCTCGATGAGCTTATCGACCGTTTCGGAGAACCGCCGCAGTGCGTTCAGGGTCTTATCACGGTTTCACTTCTCAGAAACACGGCTTTGCAGCAGGGCGTTTACGAGATAGGACGAACCGGCAGCAACGTCAAGCTGTTTATCGAAACGCTCGATATGGCGAAGATATCTAATCTTGCAAAATATATGCGAGGTAGGATAACCGTTTCTGCCGCAGGAAAGCCGCACATCGCCGTTAAGGTTATGCCGGGCGAGGATCAGCTGGCGGTTATAAATAAAGCACTTGAAATAATGGCAAAATAGGGTTGTCGCCTTTTGCGCGGAAAACGATTTCTGCATCAAAATTCGACGAACCCTATGGATATGTACGGATATGAAAAAGCTTCCCTGTAAAAGGGAGGCTTTTTTGCTTTTTATTCAAATGACAAGCCGTAAGGCCACTCGACAAGGCTGCCGACATCGTAAACATTCGTGTAGCCGAGTTCACACAACGCTTCGGCGGCGAGCTTTGCGCGCTCACCTGTTTTGCAATAGACGATTATCGGAACAGTCTTGTTAGGAATTAATTCGGCGGCGGTTTCGGCATTGATCGTGTCAACGTCAAAATTGACTGCGCCCTCGGCGTGACCCGTGAAAAACTCTTCGTCGGTACGCACGTCGAACATTATGCATTTCCCCGAGTCGAGCATCCTTTTGGC
>DNGF01000034.1 GCA_003486665.1 Oscillospiraceae bacterium | reverse complement strand
ATAGGGGCGATACAGTCAGCTACGGCTCAACATATGTTGCCGAAAAGCCTACAGTTATAGCTACCGTTCCCGTAGGATATGCCGACGGATACCCCAGAATGCTGTCAAACAAAGGCAGTGTGCTCATTCACGGTAAGCGGGCGAAGATCGTCGGCATGATCTGTATGGATCAGTTCATGGTTGACGTTACCGACATTCCCGGAGTTTCGATCGGCGACGGCGTAACACTCATCGGCAGGGACGGCGATGAAGAAATAACCTGCGAAGAGATCGGCGATATTTCAGGAAGATTCAATTATGAATTTCTTTGCTGTATTACCAGACGTGTTCCGAGAGTCTATATCAGAAACGGAAAAACAATTAAAATTGTCGATTATTTAGAGTGATTAACATGGCTGAAACAAAAACAAATGTAATGCGCCTGCTTGAAAAGCAAAAAATTGAATATATACCTCATTTTTATCCGCACGGCGATGATATTCCGACCGACGGAGTTACGGTTGCCGAATTTCTCGGCAAGGATCCCGTTTCCGTGTATAAAACGCTTGTAACGCGCTCTGCTTCAAAGAACTATTACGTCTTTGTAATTCCTGTCGCGGAGCATCTGGATCTTAAAAAAGCCGCTAAATCCGTTAAGGAAAAATCAATCGAGATGATAAAGCAAAATGAATTGCTTCCGCTGACGGGCTATATTCACGGCGGATGCAGTCCGCTTGGCATGAAAAAAAGCTTTAGGACGACCTTTCACGAGGATATCATGTCGCTTGAAACCGTTACACTGAGCGCCGGCAGAGTCGGCAGCCAGATTGAATTGAAGCCTGCGGATTTGCTCAAGGCAACAAGAGGCGCAATTGCCGATATTATTGTTAAATAAAATAAGATAAAATAAAACAGCAGCAGAATTTTAAATTTCCGCTGCTGTTATTTTTTTACTTAGTTTCCTCTGCCGAAATTGATGATTTTGTCGATCGTATCGTCAACAATGTCATCCAAGGTTGTTTCATCCTCGGAAGTAGGCTCTTCCTCCGGAGCTGTCGTTTCAGGCTCACTCCAAACAAAGAGAAATACGGTCGTACCCTTCTCGTATGATACTCCCTCTTCAAGAGAGAAGCCCTGTACGGTATCCGGAATTTCGTTATCCAAATTAAGCTTGATTGATTTTTCAACCTTAAAGCCGAGTCTTGTCAGATACTTCTGAGCGTCCTCATACTTTGTACCGATAATGCCTCCGGTCGGGAAAACAATGCTTTCCTTTCCCTTGCTGACTTCAAGTCTAATTGTCGTGCCGACAGGAACCTTCTTGTTTACGTCAACGCTCTGGCTGATAACGTAGCCCTCTTCAACGGTTGAATTGTAAACCTCATTTTTCTCAAATGTGAAGTTCTTCGTGTTGTAGGTATTATCAACAATCTCGCTGTACGGCTTACCGACAAAGTTCGGAACCTCAACCGTTTCTGCCGCGGCAGTCGTTGTTGTGTCGTTGTCAATTTTGATAACGCCCGTCTGCCAAAGAACAAGGAACGCGATAGCGAGAACAATAATTATTGCACAAACTGCGATCACAGCCGAGGAACGGTTATGGCGTTTCTTTGCCGCTTCACGCTTATTGTATGTGTAATCCTCCTCGTCCTCTTCATCAACAATACGCTGTGCCACAGGCTTCTTAACGGTTACGGGAACAACGGGTTCATACTCAACGCCTGTTCCTGCCACTGCGCTCGGCGATGCCGAAAGCTCTGCGCGAAGCTCCTCAACGGTTCTTGTTCTGTCCTCAGGCATGATCTGGAGCGCATTAACAAGACCGTTAATAACGTAAGCCGGAAGCTGCTCGGCAAATTTGCCTGGAACCATGAGTCTGTCGTTTGTAACTCTCTCCGTTGCGTCAATCGGATCGGTTCCGATAAGCGTTCTGTAAAGCACGGCGCCGAAACCGTAAATATCCGTCCAGGTACCCTGTCTGCCCTCAAAGCCGTACTGCTCAAAAGCGGCATATCCGTTGTAAAGCTGGCATTTAAGCTCGCTTCTTGCCGACCTGACAGGGCTAATGCTGAATCCCGTGATTCTGATTTTACCGTCCGGAGCAACAACGAGCGTGGACGGAGAAATTCCTCTGTGAATTATACCCGAAGCATGAAGTGTGCCGAGGGTCGAGAGAACAGGCATAAGCAATGGTCTTGCCTTTTCCCAGGAAATGTAGCCGACATTGTTTCTCAAAAGATACTCTCTGAGCGTAATGCCGTCTATATTTTCCGTTATGGCGTAGCAGGTGCCGTTGCCCTCAAGAATATCCCTTACTTTAATCAAAGCCGAAAGACCGCTCAAACGCATGAGCTTTCTCCACATCTCGGTAAAGCTTTGAAGACACTCATTATAAATCGTTTCTTTTTCCGGCATAACAAATACGCCGAGTGTTTTCGGATCACGCTGCGCGATATTCTCGGGGAAAAATTCTCTGATATTGACAGACTCTCTTGTAGAAAGATCAAGTCCCATATAGGTAGCGCCGTCACCGTTATATTCGAGGAGCTTGCCGACAAGATATCTGTTGCCGAGAACCGTCCTTATAGGCAGATACGGCTCGATCTGTTTTGAGTCGGCATGGAAACCGCAGTACGGACACTGCTTTTCAGTTCCGATATCCTTCATACAGCTCATACATAAATTATCTGAATTGATCATCATATACCTTCTTCCGAAACTCAGATTCCTTTAGCCTATGATAACATTTAAGGATTAATTTGTCAAGTTAAGACAATTTACAATAGGTTACAATGTGTCTTTGTTCTGTAAAAATATTCCAATAAAAAAAGAAGCACTGCCGTCCGCAATGCTCCGTCATACTTAATCATTCTTTATTTAAGAAGCTTATTCATTTCATCCTCGGAAATTGTCTTTCCGTTTGCGTCACGGAAGCCGTTCTGATCAACTGTTGCTATCAGCTTTCCGTCCGCGCTGTAATACTTTTGTACGGTTTCATTCCCCTGCTTATGAAAATTCTCGGAAATATAATAATATGCAAGCTTACCGTCCTTGTAGTACTCCCACCTTTTGCCGTTATTATTTTCATCATAGCAGCCTATTTCATAGCTTCCGTTAGCGGAATTAAACCTCTGCGCGGTCATTTCCTTGCCGTCAACAACCGTTGAATACGGCGGCGGATTGGAAACATCCGATGAAGAAAGGTCTGAATTATCCTGCTCAGACTTGCCGCAGGCAGAAAGCGAAAATACCAAAACACACACCGACAATAATAAAAGTAATTTTTTCATATTTTTTCTCCCTAAGTAAGGATATAATATTTACTATGGATATATTACAACGTAATTTAGATTTTGTCAAAAAATTTTTTAAAAATCTATTGACAATTAAAAATTTTAAGTTATAATAACAGTAACAATTACTATTATCGTTGAGGTAAGGCTATGTCAAACGTAAAACATTCAAAACAAAGAGATGCGATTCTAAAAGAACTACGCTCCAGGAAGGATCATCCCACAGCAGAGGACCTGTATCTGACTCTTAAGACCGAGAT
>DNGF01000218.1:6508-12698 GCA_003486665.1 Oscillospiraceae bacterium | reverse complement strand
GCAAAGCACCGCGCCGTCATAAACCTGAGAAAGCTCGGCAAATTTCGAAAAAGGATAATCCTGCTCATAGCAGTAAATACAGTTTTTTTCATCGGCATAAACAATGCGGATTTTCGCGTTGCCGTCAACCGTAGCCCTGTCGCCGGATATTTTTGAATTGGTGATACTGTTCGTCACGCTGCATCTGAGTATCCTCATTATATCCGGACAATAATCCGGCAGGGAAATATCACAGTCAATGCTCTGCTCAGCAAAATTATCGTAAAGGATCTCCGCCGTTCCTATATCGTTCCTTGTCAGTTCGATGCTCATATAATCAACCTCTCTTTTTTATTTCACTTGATTATATGAGCGGAAGCGGACAAATATGATTTATCAGACCAGATTCAAAGACCAGTTTTTCTTTGCCAAAGCATTTATTATTTCGTTCTGCTCTGCGGCTGTCGGGAAATTATTTTCAAACGCGTATTTCGATAAGGTAAGATCTCTTTCGCCGTTCTTTACAACTCCGTCAAAAATGCTCATCATGCTTTCCTTTGAAAGATCCTTACACGATCCGAAGTTGATGTCGATACCGATGGTTTCCTTAACAAAAGATACGGTTTGCAGACTTGTGCAGTTTTCAAACATGCCCTGTACCGTTATGGCGGCAATGAGATTCAGATCGCCGATAATTTCCTTGAGCGATATACATCCGCTGAATGCAGCGAAGAAATTATTTATTATGCCGTTCTTGCCGAGAGTCACTCTCTCAAGCGAGGTATCGCCGAAAAACGCCCACTTTGCACTGGTACACTGCGTAAGATTGCCGAGAGTCACCTCTCTGAGCGCCACGGAATTTGAAAACGCATTAACCATGGTGGTTAACTTGTCGGTATTTCTCAATTCAACCTTTTTCAGGCATTCTTTCAATCGGAACATCTCATCAAGACTTGTTGCCGATGAAAGATCAAGTCCGATTTCTGAAACATGACCGTCAAAATTGCCCGGTGACAAATACTGCATATTTTTTGTGTTAAAAAACGGAAGCTTATACTCCTTTGTTCCTCCCGTCCAGGGAGCAAAATTACTTCTGGTTTTATCCGACATTGCCGCGTCAACAAGATCCCAGTTATCCGCCTTGATCTTTGCCGCGGCGAGAGTTTTGTTTATCTCTTCGATTTTCGTGTTCAGGGAGTGAACCTCTACGGCATGATCCTGCTTGAGCTTTTTAATTTCCTCGTTCTTTGTTTTTTCGACATTTTCCGTGTTATCGTTTGCCTTGCTGATCTGATTGCCAAGCTCAACGATTTTCTTTTCGTAGGAACGTTTCAGAGAGTCGATTTCATCCTCATATTTTCTGTACGCCTCAGAAATACTGTCCTGCCTAAATCTGTCGAAGAGGGTTTCCGTCGGAGAAAGGGTTTTGCAGTCCTCAGGCAAAAGCGATGAAACGACCTTTACATTCACCTTGCCTGCCGTAAGCACCTTCGCTCCGTCATACCCTATAACCGAAAGCTCAAAGTCACGGTCAACACACAGAACCTCCCACGGGACAGTCACCGATGAGCTTTTGATCTCCATAATGTAGTACTTGTTTTGCGCTGTTCTGAATATTGCAGCCTTTGCGTCAAAAATTCTCCAGCTTGAATCAAAACAAAAATGAAGCGAAACGGTTTCGTTCGCATTTGCAGCAATAGCGATCTTCTCTGCGCCGAAGATCTGCTGCTTTTCAATTCTCAATTCATATTTAACCATTTTAATATCTCCTCTGCTTCCCATAGCATCACTCTTATTATAGCGAACATTTGTTCGTTTTGTCAATAGTAAATTTTCTACTTTACAATAGAAACATGATAATGTATAATATTTTCGGAATTTTTCAATGAAAAGAAGGTTAAAATATGGAAATGGTTAAATTATCCCCCTTTGTTGCCGACAACATTTGGGGCGGAACAAGACTTATAACGGAATACGGCATCAAAACCGATAAGGATCCTGCCGCCGAGGCATGGGTGCTTTCATGTCACCCTGCCGGACCGTCAACGGTTCTCAACGGTAAGTATGAGGGAAAAACCTTGCAGGAGGTTTATCTCGCGGACAAGAGCATATGCGGAACAAAGGGTGAGAAATATGAATTCTTCCCGCTTCTCATAAAGTTCATTGATGCAAAGAGAGATCTCTCCATTCAGGTTCATCCCGATGATGAATATGCTATGCGCGTTGAGGGAGAGTACGGAAAAACCGAAGCATGGTACATACTCGACTGCGAGCCTGACGCGGAGCTTATTCTCGGCTTCAACCGCAACGTAACAGTCGATGAATTCAAAAAAGCCGCACAGAGTGACGAAATGATGAGCATTTGCAACAGAGTTAAGGTCAAAAAGGGCGATGTTTTCTTCATTGAATCCGGCACAATGCACGCGATCTGCAAGGGCATACTTCTCGCCGAGGTTCAGCAGAACTCCAACACCACATACAGAATTTACGACTACGGCAGACTCGGCAAGGACGGAAAGCCCCGTGAGCTTCATGTTGATAAAGCTGCTGATGTTACAAAGCTCTGCCCTCCGTCAATTCCCGATTCATCAAAGCGTGAGATTGAAAAATTCGATAACGCAGTCAGAAGCAAGCTCACATCCTGCGACCTTTTCACAATGTACGAGCTGAGCGTTGACGGCAGCTATTCATCGGTTTGCGACGAGCAGTCGTTCGTTTCCCTGCTTTGCCTTGAGGGCAGTGCCGAGATCGAGTGCGGCAATGAAAAGCTCACAATGAAAAAGGGCGAAAGCATTTTCATTCCGGCAAACAAGGGTAAATTCACGATCAACGGAAATGTAAAAATCCTTGAAACAAGACTTTAATATAAAAGAAGCGAGGTTCCTTTGGCATTCAGCCATCGGAACCTCTTTTTTTGTTATTTTTTAATAGTTTCTTTAATTCCGCATTTGAGCGCATTCGGGAGCCGGGCTTCCGCTTCCTCCCTTGTGATCTCGCCGGCGTTGTATCTCGCCATTATCTGAACATCCTTGTCACGAAGCCTGTAGAAAAGATAAATGATCGAAGTTATCACCAGTCCTACAGTGGGTACAAGTATGTACGTTACCCAAAGTCCGTTGAGAGCCGTTGCGCTCTGAACAATTTGGAGCTTTTCGATATCCGCAAAGCTTTCCGCTTCGATTTTGGTCCAGTCGAAGAGGGCAAGAATTGCAAGTCCGAGTGACGAAGCAATTGCCGAAGCAATTTTTGTCGAAAACGTCTGGATGGAGAAGGTTATACCCTTTGCGTCAACACCGGTCTTATACTGGCCGTATTCCGCGCAGTCCGGCGTAAACATAAATCCGAGCGTTCCCGTAACGCTTGTGAAAATGCCCCTGAATACAGTCAGGATAACAAACAGCAGCTTGTTCTGCCAGCCTATGAAATACATTATAATTCCGAGCGCGGCGGCGGCTGTGTTGCAGATATAAAACAGCTTGAACTTATCGAATTTTTTTGAAACAACCGGAATAAGCACTGCTGCAATTATCGACGGCACAACGCCGAGAATTCCGAGAATTATATTGAAATTTGCACTGCCGAAGAGATAGTAAGAAACAAACAGCGCAAGAACATTATTCGTCATCAGTCCGTTTGCGAAAAGATATCCGAGATAGTATATCAGCAGATACTTGTTATGGACAAGATAGGTCAGCATTCTTTTTATCGAGAACGACTCTTCCTCAAGCTCTCCGTGGTAGTTTCTCTCTTTGCCGTTGAAGCAAAGCGGAAGCATAAACAGAAGACCGAGAACCGAAAGCAGGATAACTGTCGGGCTGAAGCTCATGCCCACCTTTTCACTGACAAGCAGCGTACAAAGAAGACCCGAAATGCCCATGCCGGCACTGCTGAAAAGTCTGCCGATGGACATAAGCGTATTGCGTTCGTTGATATTGTCCGTCATAGTCGTTACCATGCTGTAGATCGGTACATCGCAGACCGTATAGCTCGAATCCCAAAGCAGGTACGCAACCGTAAACCATATCAGCTTGCCCGTCTGAGCCATGCCGCTCGGAATAATGAACAAAAGAACTGTGGTAATCGGCACGAGTCCGACAGAAATACGAATCCAGGGCATACATTTCTGCTTGTTCTTGAATTTTATCTTATCAAAGATTATGCCGAACATCGGGTCGTTAACCGCGTCCCAGATTTTTACAATGAGTGTAACAAAGGCGATCTTTCCGAGATCAATTCCGTTCATCATGAGATATGTTGCCATAAAGGTCGCGACAACGTTATAAAAAATATTCTGTCCGACAAAATATGTCCAATAGCTTACGCGCTCTCCGAGCCTGGTCGTGTAGTCGGCAGGCGCGATAATCTCCTTTAGCTTCATATTATACCCCCTTTGTTTAATTATACATTATTTTACAAAATGCCGTCAATGATAATATATAACAAAACGGACCGCTGCAATTTATGCAACAGTCCGTAAATTCTGTTTTATTTGTCAGAAGCTCATTGTGTGAGTGCATATCCATTTACCGTGAGCCGAGGCCGTGATTACCATGCCCTTAACGCCCGGTATATTCTTTGTAACAACACCCGTACCGTCCGTAACGGTAAGAGGCATATCAACGCGGACATAGTTAACTCTGCCGTTTGCGTCAATCGTTGCCGTGAGTGTAGTTCCCGGATAATCAAACTGAGCCTTTGTGATCTCTGCAAATCCGTTCAAGGCACCTGCAACCTCATTGATATCAAGAGGCCATGCACATGATGCGTTGTACGGCGGCTTGGTGTTATGTCCGCAGCTTTCGGCAACGAGGGTGATAACAACCTTGTAGCCGCTTCCGCTTTTCGAAATGCTCGCGCTTCTGACGCCTGCCGAGGAAAGGTTCGCAGGCAGGACAAATGTACTTGCCGCTGTTCCGTCGGAGGATCTTCCGCCTGAAAAGCTTTTGCTATCCTCTGTCTGCTTCTGGTTTTTAGAAGCAATGCTGTTTGCGATGCTTGTAACCGTACCGTTTTCCTTACCGTTAATTGTTACGGAATCGACACCGATAGTTACCTGCTCCGTCTTTCTGTCGGTCATTTTCGACTGTGCATATGAGGTCTGAAGGCAGGTGTTGTAATAAGCAATGATCTGATTCTTGTTGTAGCTGAGAACGCTTGAAGCCGCCGGCTGAGCCTGAGTGCTACCGCCCGTACCCGAACCGCTGCCGTTAATAACCGTACCGCCGTTAACCTTCGTAACAGTCTGTCCGTTAGGGGTTGTGACTGTACCGCTGCCGGTCTGAATTGTGTTGCTTGAATTGTTGTTGTTTACTCCGCTGCCCGGATTGTTTATATTGTCCGAAATACCCGAATCCGGCTCGATACTTCCCGTAATCTTATCAAGCGCAACGTTCCACGCCGTGCATCCTATAATAACGCAAAGCATAACCGAAACAATTATAATAAAACTTTTCCAGCTTCTGTTCATGTTTTTACACTCTCCCGTAAAGATATACCTTTATTTTATCATATCCTGTGCAGAATTTCCACTGTTTTTTTATATAAACCGAGATTTTATTACTGACCGAAATTTGTGTACTCAATTACTGTCTTCGCCGAACCGCTGACGGCGCCTGTGCTGAGTTTAACAAGAGTTACCCCCGACAGATTGAATCGCTCTGTATAGCTGACGGTCATCGACTTAAGACTTGAATCCTCCGTGCTGATCCTCGCCGTTATGCTCATCGAATCGGCGGATACGCTCACCGATGAAGCGGACGATTTGAATTCATCGAGCGATTTGCCGACATCCTCGGCGCTTACATATTCTCCGCCGAGCCTGTAGAGAATTCCCTTATCGTCTTTCGGATTGCTCTCGGCTGCAAATTCCGCCTTAAGCACGACCACATCTCCGTCCTGCTTGGCTGTAATTGAAGAAATTTCTTCGTTCTTAAATGCGCCTTTTATAAAGTTATCCGCAAAGAGCTTTTTGTCGGCATTGTAATCGTAATCCGCAGTAATGTCCTTTTCGCCGAAGATTGACGCAAAGGCGCTCGCGGCGTTTGAAGCCGAGGACAGCGAGCCGAGGCTGTCAACCGAAGCATCACATTTGACAGCCTTTTTATATTTATAGCAATATTTATCGACATAGTTTACCGCGGCGTTGAGCATATCGGTAAGCTCCGCTTTTTCGGTCGGAATATTCACGATCTTAACCGTTTCCTCCGTTACC
>DNGF01000218.1:0-6480 GCA_003486665.1 Oscillospiraceae bacterium | reverse complement strand
CTCCGTTACCGATTTTTCAAACGTCGGTTCAACATCCTGAGTCGGGTTTTCTGTTTTTCCCTTGCATGACGCCAGCGAAACCACAAGGCAAGCGGCAGCCGCCAACGACAATATTTTAATCACACGATTTTTCATCTTATCACCATGAATAAGATTAACCTATCGCGATGAATTTGTCAAGTATTATCCTTGCTTATGGATTCTCTTATCAGAAGCCGGCTGATCGCCTTGCCGTTAAACGGAATCAGCGGATAAAGATATCCCCTGCCCGTAACCGTTTTTGTAAACGCGATAACAAGCGCAACAATTAAAAATCCCGCAATAAATCCCCACAGATTGAAGACGGCGGTCATTACGACGATAAAAATTCTTGAAAGCTTAAAGGCATAGCCCAGTTCAAAGCTCGGCTGAGCAAAGTTTGCTATGGCAACGAATGCCATTATCAGCACGACCTCCGAAGAGAACAGCTCGGCACTGACAGCGAGATCGCCGAGAACGAGCGCGCCTATAACGCTGAACGAATTGCTCAGCGAACTCGGCGTGTTCAAAGAGGCAAGCTTCAGCGCGTCTATGACTACCTCAATGATCAGAAGCTGTGCGATTATCGGAAGAGAGTAGTATTCCTTGATCTGAATAAAGCTCAGCCATGCCGGAATATGCTCCGGATTTTTTATCAGCAAGAACCAAACGGGCGCAAGCAGAAGCGCGAGTCCGAATATCAATCCTCTGACGAATCGCAGATACGTTCCCACGCACGGAGGAAAATAATAATCGTTTGTGTCCTGTAAAAAGTCGAAGAAACCTGTCGGAATTATCATCGCCGTCGGCGAGTTGTCAACAAAAAGTATAACGCTTCCCTCGGCAATGCTTGCTGCCGCCGCGTCGGGGCGCTCGGTGTACCTGACCTTTGGAAAAGGATTCCATTTCTGTTTTCTTACAAGGCACTCAATAACGCTTTCCTGGCTCATATTGAGTGTATTAACATCTATTTTATCTATTCTTTTTCGCAGGTCGGCAACAATTTTTTCATCCGCCCTGCCTTTCAGATAGCAAATTGCAATGTCCGTTTTCGATCTCACGCCCGCCTGTCTGACCTCCATCACAAGGTCGCGGTCGCGAATCCTGCGGCGGACAAGAGCCGTATTGATAAGAATTGACTCCACAAATCCGTCATGCGCTCCGCTGAGTACCTTGTCGTTGTCGGGTTCGCCGACATCGCGCTTCGGGTAGCTCCTTGTTTTGACAAGAAAGCCTGTATCAAAGCCGTCCACTATGACGAGCATTGCTCCGGAATACACTACCTTTGCAATTTTTTCAACATCGGCGTTCAGCTCAATTTCCATATAAGCTATCAATTTCTCGGCGAATTCCTCCGCCGTTTTAACCTCGGCGTCCATATTACTCGCCTGCATCATAAAGTTCATTACACGTTCCGAGGTTTCGCCGTTGATAAATCCGTCAATGAAGTACAGCTTTGCCTTTCTGCCGCCTGCGTTGAATCTTGTTGCGACAACATCATAGTTTAAATCCGTTCTGAAATACTTGTCAAAAAGCTTTTCGTTATAATCAAAAATATCCGAAAATAAAACATTATCCATAAACATTTCTCCGTGAATTTGATAATGTTATTATTTTCGGATTGAGTTAATTTATACCGTTTATCTAAACTGATTATAGAGATTAACGATCGCATTCCACGTCAGAACACCAACCTGACCGTTCTGCTCAATGCCCTCAAGCTTCTGAACCGCAAGAACGGCATTTTTCGTCTGATCGCCGTAGTATCCGTCAACAGTCACATCGGGAACCGACGGAACGTTTGCGGCAATTGTTTTAAGATAGGTTTGAAGCTGTTCAACAACCTTTCCGCTCGCCCCCGTTGTTATAATGTATCCGGGATAAAGCAGTGAAGAATAGCTTCTGTATTCATCGGGCAGTGATGTAAGCACGCCTGCATATGCGTTTTGAATCATATCCCATGTATCCCTGCCGACTATTCCGTCAACATCGAGTCCGTAAAGCGACTGGAAAGCAAACACTGCATCTCTTGTTTCATCGCCGAAAATTCCGTCAATGGATACATACGGAAGCTTGAGATTGAAATAGCTCAGAAAGTTGAGATAATACTGTAAAATTCTTACCGAAGCACCGCTGCTTCCTTTTTGAAGAACTCTTTCGTATTTTCTTTCCGCCTCGCTGATGGTTATACCCTCGGAATAAAGCTCCGAAAGTCCCTTGATTCCGTTATAGATCTGTTTTATCTTATACCATGTATCCTTGCCGACCACACCGTCGGGATCAAGGTTGAAGATTCTCTGGAACTGTTTGACTGCGTTTTGCGTTGTCTGTTCAAAATATCCCTTTGCTCCGGAAATCTTCGGAATAGACGGGTAATTCGCCGCTATTCTATTAAGCTCGCGCTGAATTTCAACAACATCCTCGCCGCCGCTTCCGAGCCTTAACGGGCTTCCGGGGTATGTCGGCGTATTCGTTTTTATCGGTGCGTTTTTGATTATATCAATATCGTTTCCGTAATAATACTGAAGTATTCTGTACGGAGTATAGCCCTGATTTGCAAGCGAAACGGTACCCCACTGCGAAAGGCCCTCGCAGGTTCCGGCACAATACTGAGTAAAATACGGTTGGATCTGACCCTGCTTAACAACGTAGTCGTTGAAAATATCGTCAACTACACGGCTTATGTTTTCAAAAATATCTCTGCCCTCAACATAATACTGATCGAACTGCGTTGAATTTGTTATGTCAAAGTCATAGCCTCTCGACCTGTAATATTCCGTATAAATTCTGTTAAGAGCAAAGGTGATCTCGGCATAGATATTTGCTCTGAGCGCATTTTCCGGCCAGGTGGGATAGATTTCACTTGATGCAACATTTTTAATATACTGTGCAAACGGAACGCGGACATTTCTTGCCGCGGCATTCGGTCTGCCGAGATGAACTGTGATAAATTCGGGAATTATCGGTCTGTCAGGCATCAAACGTCACCTCCGAAAAGTCCCATCGGCTGTTCGGGAATATTGACCGTGCCGGGTTCGTTGCCCGTTTCGGTCAGCGGAACAAGCCTTGCGGGCTGTATCGCCTTTATGTTGGCGAATACGGGTACATTAAAGAACTCCGACTTTGCAAAATCGGGATGAGTAACCGTGACCTCATAAACGGCATACGGTTCAACCGTGGTGTTCTGCTCATCGAGTGAATAGCTTTCGTTTGGGGCAGGCAGAACTATGTTATCCACCACTCCGTTAATATCCGTATATCCCGAATATATTTCACGGTCGCCCGTTTCAAGCGGAATAGACACCTTAAACGCCGCGTTGATTATCGGATAGCTTCTTCCGCCCGATGTAACCTGGACTCTCATACTGCCTTTGGACGGATTTTTTCTTTCAAAGTCCTCGTAGTTTTGGTAATACTCGGTTTCTTTATCGGCACCGACGTTACCCATAAACGGCAGCGCACTTGCCATTACCGGCGCTGTGGCTCGCTCTTCGGTTTCAAAAAGCTCATCATCGCTGACCGGGCTTTGCTTTGAAAATTCAACAAGCTCCTGCCGATATTTTTCTATCATTTTTTCAAGCTCGTGCATTAAAAAACCTCCTTCGCTTTATAATATGCGAAAGAGGTTTTTCTTGTTATTCAATTTTATTTCGATGACTGTCCGTATCCGCCGTATCCGCCGTATCCGTAAGTACCTTTCTTGCCATAATGGCGTCCGTAGCGGCTCGAATTGCTTACGTTGCTCGTATCGGCATTGAATACGCAGCCGATGATTTCCGCACCGTTTGAGTCAATGTCTTCTATCGACATTCTTATTCTTGAATAAGGCGCAAAGTCCTCACGAACAACGATTATTGCAGCGTCTGCAAATCCGGCAATAACCGCCGTATCCGTAACAACGCTTGCAGGCGCGGTATCAATAAGAACATAATCAAATGCGTTTCGAACCTCTTCAATGATATGCTCCATCTTTTCCGTTGAAAGAAGCTCGGAGGGATTATTTACACCGTTCTGATCTGCAAGAACACAGACGTTGAATGTGTTGACGCTCTTTATCGCCTTGTTCAATTCGACCTTGCCGAGAATGACATCCGAAAGACCCCGGTCATTTTCCTTAAGCGAAAGCATCTTGCCGACAGACGGTTTTCTCAGATCGGCGTCAATGATCAAAACGTTCTTTCCGTTCTGAGCAAGCGAAAGCGCAACGTTAACGCAAACGGTGGTTTTACCCTCATTCTCGCAGGCGCTGGTAACAAGAAAGACCTTGTTGCCCGTTCTTGTGGAATTGTTTTCGATTTTGGTTCTGATAGCCTTATAGGTTTCGATAAACGAGAATCCGTTCTTTCTGTCGGTAACAAGAAGGCCCTTCGCCGTTTTATTCTTGTTTGTAATCTGCTGAACGGAACCGAGAATATGAACATCGAGCTTCTCGCTGAGTTCATCTGCCGTTTTTGCAGTATCCTTAACAAGGAACATTATGAAGAATACAACGCAGGTTGCAACGGCGGCAACAAATCCGACCATCAAGGCGAGGGAGAATACCGATCTGTTTGAGTTCGGAGCAGTCGAAAGAACCGGTCTGTCGCAAAGAGTAAGCTTTGCATTTGAATATATCTCCGAAACAATATCGCCGTAAACATCAACGACAGTGTTGGCTATTGCATACGATGTTTTCGGGTTATCCGTTGTGACCGACATAACGATAACGTTTGTCGAGGTAACAACGCGTACCGATATGCTTCTGTCAACCAAACCGTAAGTTACCTTTTCTGAACATTTTTCGACAATAGCCTCTTTCATTCGCGGGCTTGAAAGGATGTAGTTAAACGTACCTGCCATGTTGATCTGAGCGTTGATCTCACCGCTTGAAGCCTGACCGTTTTCCGTTGCCGAGTTAACGACAAACGATACGGTTGAAGTATAGGTTTCCTTCTTCGTTGCTTCGCCGGCAACTCCGCCGATCGCGGCGCCGATGACTGCAATTATCAGAACGATCCATATTTTTTTGGAAAGCTCTCTGAAAAAAGCAACGATGTTTATTTCAAGTCCCTTTGAACTTTTTCTGTCCGAATATGATTTCATACTTTGATCACTCCCGATTTTTTTGTCTTTTCATGCTGTATGCCATGCCGCCGTCGGTTTTAAACGCGTACGTCGCACAACAGACTATCGCAATTACAAGCTGACCGTATTTTGAGCTGTAGCTGATTATTCCGGTATCAAGCACGATCATCATTGTAATCGCCGTCAAGAACAAGACCGAAATCTTTCTCTTTTGAACGAAATAGGCTCTGAGAAATACCACTACACAGTAAACGTACATAGAAAAATATATTACAAAGCCTATCAAGCCAAGCTCACTCAAAATCTGCCAGTAATTATTATGGCTGTAATAGTTGCCCAAATAATACTCGCTGTCCAATATTCGCGAATAGTTGCCCATTCCCTTGCCGATGATCGGTGATTCATAAAACATATTTTTTGCAGCTTCGATGTACTGCTTTCTCAGTATGATACTGCAGTCGTTACCGTCACCGTTAAAGTAATCGAACATTCCCTCAAGTCTTTTACCTATTACCGCGTACAGAGTGTCGTTCTCCATAACGAGCATCAGTATAACGGCGCCGAGCGCGATTGCCGCGAGAATTTTAACAAAATACCGTTCCTTCCTTACCGATAGAAAAACTATCATTATCGGGCCGGCAATTGATGCAAGCAGACCCTTTCTCGAACTTGAGAAAGCGCAAAATGTAATAAACAGGGCAACAAGCAAATACATACCCTTGTTTCCTTTGACGTATGCCCTGTAAAAAGCTATTACCGTGGCAAAATCGATCCAAATCGTTATATCGTTTGGGTTGTTGCCGCTGAAATAATTTCCTACGCTTCCGGCTTTCCAGCCACCTGACGGCACGGCGGAAAACTCAAGAAGACAAATAATGACCGCTCCGACAACAAACAGCGACATTATCCTGTCGAGATCCTCCATGGTATCAACATAAATCGCAATGGAGGTTGTGATCAGCAAAATGATGCAAAGCTTTATTACAAACGAAATATTATATGACGTAAAGAACTGCGCCCATAGTCCGGACAGTCCTCCGTATAGGATCAGCGTCAGATACCAAACCGTAATATAGGGTATCGTTATTCTGCTCTTGCCGCTCTCCATAAGCACGAGAAAAGACGAAACAAATAATACGATTGCCGCGATAGGGCCTACATTTGCGACATCGTAAAACGCAAAAACAACGACCATGTTCAGCAGAAAAGCAAATTCATAGAATAGCCTTGCCTTGCTTTGGCTGCCGAAATTAATTCTTAATATACCTTTTCTCAGCGTTACCATAATTTTCCTTTCTCATGAATACAGCGGTTCCGAGTCCGGGAAAAATTCCGTATAGGTCTTACGAGCGTCAAATTTTTCTTCCCAAAGCTTACGCGAATTGCTTCTGTAAACGT
>DNGF01000009.1:8455-13594 GCA_003486665.1 Oscillospiraceae bacterium | reverse complement strand
CTGTGGTTTTTCAGTGCCCTTATTTATCAACGGTTTCAGGTGGTCGGAGTGGCGGGATTTGAAGAAACGGCAACGATAGGCTCAAACACTTATATATCAACATTTACACTGCTTTTTGACTTGCATGTTGACTTGCACTGTTCAAAAAGTCGTTTAGCTTTTCAATGGAAGATTTTTTCTTTTCTTCTGAAAGATGCGTATAAATTCCCATTGTAGTTTGTACGTCTGAGTGTCCGAGCAGGTCTCTTGCGGTCATAACATCAACATCGGCATCGTAAAGCAGCGTTGCATATGTATGACGTAAACAGTGCATCGTGAACGGTTCAACAACCATAGGCTCTTTCTTGTTGTGCAGCGTCGGCTTCCAGCCTTTTAAATCGCCGAAAGTGTGATTGTAATTATACAAGTATGATTCCCACAGGTGACGCCAATTCGTTTCGGTCATTGTACCGCCCTTTGTGTTTGTGACGACAAGACTGTTCTTTTTACCTTTCAACGGCTTTAAGAATTGTATCAGCTCATCGGGCATTGGTACCGTTCTGATACTTGCGGCAGTTTTAGGAAGCTTTACCTTATTGTTCTTGAAATCAAATGACTTTGAAACAGTGATCGTCTTTTCTTTGAAGTCTATGTCAGACCATTTTAAGGCGGATATTTCGCCTCGCCTTAAACCGCAGAGCATAGCGATCATAGCCGGAAGCTGTGCACGGTGCTTAAAGGTGCGAACTCGGTTTTGCTCTTCGGTAGTTAAGGCTCGCCTGTCCTTTTTCGGCGCGGCCTGTTTGGGTATTATAAGAGCTTTTGAGGAATCAAAATCAATATATCGGTTGTCAGTCAGATATTTATAAAATATCTGCACGGTATTTTTATAATTTAACACGGTCTTGTATGACGAGGGATTATTGGTGGTAGGATTGTTAACGGCTATATCGTTTAACACGGCTTGCAGGTTTTCAGGCTTAATATGGCGCAGGGGATAATTGCCCAAGCGTTCAACAAATACGGATATACGGTATTCATAAAGATTATACTGTGACTCTGATGTTTGAAACTTCATCGTTGACAGCCATTTTTTCACGCAATCGGCAAAAGGTGTTGAACTTTCGACAATATTAATTCCTCTGTCAAGCTGATTTTTTATTTCTCTGACTTTCTTTTCAACTTCCTTTTCGGTTTTTCCGTACACGACTTTATATTGTCTTTTGCCGTTGATTCTGCCGAGATAAACCTGACGTTGAAATCTTCCGTCAGGTCGTTTTGCTGTTTTAGCCATAAAAATAACCGTCCTTTCAAAAAATGGTTGCAAAAACCTGAGAAAGGCGGTATAATGTAGCCACAGCCTTTCTTTTGGTGGTTCGAGAGATTGGATGTATTGCCGTTCGGTGTTGGTAGCACCGGGCGGTGGTTTAATAAACTGATGAGATAGACCTCGACACGCCTCTTTGCAATGCGTACCATGTCGGGGTTGCATTTTTCTCGTTTTCAACTATTGACTTTTTGAGAAAATATTGTATAATATATCTAACATCTCCCCCAGGCCTCTGTTTTACATGCACACTTGGGGGCATTCTGTTTTTATGGGGACTTTTTTATGCCAAAAGATTTTAAAACTATTGATGAACAAATTGAAATTCTCAAATCAAGAGGCCTTCATATTGAAAACGAAGAATTAGCTAAAGAATTTTTGCTATACAACAATTATTATCGAGTGAGTGGTTACTCATTAACGTTGAGAAACCACGATAAATTCTTTGAAAATGCAACGTTTCAAAATATTATTGATATTTATAACTTCGATTATGAATTAAGGCATGTTCTTTTAAAATATCTTGAAAAAATCGAAGTAAAAATCAAATCGGTATATGCGTATATGTTTACCAGGAAATATGGACCGTTAGGGTACAGTCAAAGCACTCCGTTTACTGATGTTGTAGAATATGCTAATCTTATTCTCAAAGTGTCGGATTTGGCAGATCGTAATGTGAAAAATGAAGCTTTTCTTAAACATTTTAAGGAAGAATTGCATGAACCATATCCGTTTTGGACGTTTATTGAATTGTTTACTTTGTCGGATGTGTCTAAATTATATGCTATAACGGAGCAAGCTTTGAAAGACGAAATCGCATTAAGCTTTGGCTTCAACGCTTCTTCAAAAGATAAAGTTGGAACATATTTGAAATGCTTCTCGATTTTAAGAAATCTATGCGCACATAACGGCAGATTGTATAACAGACTTTTCGTAACGAAACCGTCGCTGAATAGCAAAGAAAAAGCTTTGCTAAATAAAACTAAAAGCGGAGAAGTAGACAATTTACACTTGTTTGGCTATATTATTTCTTTTAAAAGGTTTTTATCTTTGGAAGATTACAATAGTATGAAAAACGATATATATAAATTAAATAAAAAGTATCCGTTTGTTGACATGAAATATTATGGCTTCAATCCTAATTGGTATGATTTAATATAAGTAACATATAAATATAGTAACAGTTCCCACAGGCATCGTATTTGCTCAATATCGTGGGCCATCTGTTTGCCGTTCGGTGTGCCAGCACCGGGCGGCGTTTTTTATTTGGTGACAATTTGTCACCGTTTCAGCAGATCATGTTCAATTTTGAGTACATCAGGCTGAGTATTGCTGAACTTGGCACCGTGCCGTATAAGCTTAAGAACCTTTTTAACTTTACGATTGATTTCGTTGGCAAGGTGTTCACTTGTAACTCTCAAATGATTACTGTTTATTGTGTATTTACGCAAAATATATTCTTCGGTAATGGGAAACATATCGCCGATTAGAAAAACACTTGTTTTGTTGTTATCGAGTTTGGCAATATGAAAAATGTCGCAAGGCTTATTTCGAGCAGTTCTGGAAGCGATAATGCGCTGATATTTGTCAACTCTGCTACTCATCGGAATCATCCAAAATAAACCGGTTGAATCTTTGTAAGCGTAATAATGGGGTCGTTTTTCATTTTTGTTGCCTTTCAAATAAGGGTCCGGAAAATCTGAAAAGAATTTATCGGACACAATATAAAAGCCTGTAATTTCCATAATTCCTCCAAAGAAAAGAAGCACCCTGCAACCTTTCGGATGTAGAGTGCTTCAAGCCCGCCATATTTTAACTGCATACGGGTCAGCAGTAAACTTTCAACCCAACCATTTATATACCGCATATCGGTCAGCGGTAAAGTGACCGTAGTCACATTAAAAGCGTATGCTTTCTACATCTTTATTATACATATTTATTTGTATTATGTCAAGGGAATTTTGTATATACTATTCTCCGCCCTCAGAACGAGCGGCGTTTTTATTTTATCATGGGTTACATGTCTTGCAAGGTGTGTAACCTTTCGCCTGCATGGCTTCTGCTGTTGCAGTAATTTCTAACCTGTTTTCAGCATTTATTTTTTTGACATGATGACAGCTACTATAATGGAAAACCATTGTATTTGTGTTTGCAACGTATGTATATGTTGCGGGGGCGGGTGACGTTTTAGGTGGCTCTGTGCGTCTAACGGTAGTTGCTTTTTTTGTTGTAGTTACCCGTTTCGTTGTCTTTGCTGTAGAAGCTACCGAATTGTTATTAGATGCGTGAACAGTTGACTTTGCCGTACTGGCTGTTACAGATTTTGTTGTGGTTGTTGTTTTTACGGTAGGTGCCTCTGTGACTAGTGTCGCAGTAGTTGATAACGCCTTTGTCGTACTCGCAGATACGGTTTCGGGAATAGACCTGGTTGTAGAACTGGTAGAATTGGTTAAAGTGGTTGTTGTGATTTTGCTGTCACCTTCAACATTTCCCGAAGAGCCTAAGATTGCTATAAATGCCACCAAAAGAGAAACAAACGCGATAACGGTACATGTTATTGAAATTTTCTTAAGCTTTGATTTTGCAGTTACATCGGCTTGTTCTATTTCTGCGATTGGTTCATTTTCATCCTCAGGTTTGACCATATCAATGAATAAACGGATTAGATCCACTAACCAGCCGATACCAAACAGACCGATTGTGAAAATATATAAAATTCCGAGTGCGGTCTTTTTTTGATAAAATTTATGTACTCCCAATGTGCCGAAAAACAGACACAGTACAAATGTAATAACCTGTCTTTTTTTATTCTCACTCATTATAAATCCCTCAATTCTGTTTTTAAATGATAATTTAAAGCGTAATTACTTTTTGCTTATGTGAAACAAATTCACCTTTAACATCTTCCCATTGCTTTTTTGTTATAAGTACCTGTCTTGGCTTGCTACCCTCGAATGGTCCGACTACATTTAACTGTTCAAGTTCGTCAAGAAGTCGTGCGGCACGAGCATATCCAAGTTTGAGGTTTCTTTGGAGTAAAGTTGTTGAAGCCATTTGCAAATCAGTAATTATGTCTATAGCTTTCATCAATATTAGTTCTGTCTCAATATAAAAATCACAATCAGACTGAAGGTTGTAATCGGGAGAATGTCTGATTATTTCCTGTTCCGCTTCATTATTGTGCGGCTCCGAATATTCATTCTTCAAGAAATTAACGATATTAGCAATCTCGTTGTCCGAAACATAACATCCTTGAATATGCTTTAACTCCGTTGACCCGAGTGTTTTCATAAGCATATCTCCACTCCCAAGAAGTTTTTCGGCACCTATCGAATCAAGAACAATTTGAGAGTCAATACGTGATGCCAAAGTGAATGCTATTCGGTTCGGAATACAGGCTTTAATAATACCTGCAACGACTTTAACGGAAGGTCTTTGAGTAGCGATTATAAGATGTATACCGGTTGCACGACCTGTTTGGACAATACGTCTTATGTTGTTTTTTACATCGTCAGGATATGCCTTAACCATATCTGAAATATCATCAATTATTATTACGATATCGGGTAAAGCATTTGCACTGCTTTCTTTACTTACTTTTTGGTTAAATCCATTTATGTCTTTTACGCCATGTTCTGCGAACTTTTTATAACGGTCAGTCATTTCAATAATTGCCCATCCGAGAACACCGACAGCTCTTGAACAATCGGTAATGGTTGGCACAAGAAGATGAGGAATGCCGTTATAGATATTAAATTCAGATCCGAAAGTGTCAATTAAAACAAGTTTTACGTCATTTGCAGACTTATAAAGCAAATTGACAATGATTGAGT
>DNGF01000009.1:2967-8409 GCA_003486665.1 Oscillospiraceae bacterium | reverse complement strand
CCGCCGATAAGTAACGGTGAAATATCGTGAAGATCAGCACATATCGCCTTGTTTTCCATGTTCTTACCGAGACAGATTGACAACCTTTTATGTAATTGAATATATTCTTTGGACTCCATAATATCGCGCAAATGCACAGGCTGTCTGTTTTGGTTGGAAACCTCAATACCTATAGCAGCTTTGTTCGGGATTGGAGCTTGGACATTGACAATAGGGGCAGAAAGAGCTAAGGCGATTTCATCTTTTAAACTTAGAATTTGACTTATTCTTACGCCTACACCTGGTTGAATTTCATAACAGGTTATAGATGAACTTCGATAAGCATCAATTCCTTTAACCGAAATTTTAAAGTCTTTAAATAATTTTTTAAGATTACCGATGTTAGTTTTAAGTTCTTCATCATTATTTATATCGTAGCTTTCGGATTTATCGAGAAGCTCTAATGGTGGCTTTTGATAAACATAATCATATTTGGAATTTTCAACTTCTTTTTCTGGTGTAGTATCACTCACTATTTTAAGCCTCTGTTTTAACATAGTGAGATCTATTTCGGGAGAATAAACGTAATTTTGTACTTGTAAAGCAGGTTGTGGTTCGGGAATGCTTGGTTGTTCTTGAACCTCGGTTATTTTTTTGACGTTTTCAGGTGGATTTTCTTGAGCTTGTATCTCTTCCTCGTTTAATTCTGTTGTGGCTTTTCTTTTCTTAATTTTCAGATAAACAAAAATTCCAACAACCCATAAGACTAATAAAATAAAGAAGATTAAAGCCGCTTTCACGCTATTATTATTACCGGCAATAACGCCTGTTGCAAAACTGCTTGTTATAGCAATAAAAGCAATTCCGAGCCATTTTAAAACACTAACAGCTATTAAAAGGGCGTAGTTAAACTTATCTTCTCTTGTGTATTCATTTTTCGGGCTGTTTTCATTTTCTTTCATTGTTATTCCTCAATTATTGTAATAAAAAACAATGTGAATTAAATTCACCAAGATGATTATTGCGTGATTTCAATTTTATTGTTCTTGCATGTTGCGATATAGCTTAGCTTTGTGAATCTATCTTTTATTTCAACATCAAATTCCTTTTTAGAAAACGGAACACCGTTAATTTTTAATTGTACCTTATGTGTTCCTGAACACAAAGTAAATGTATCAGCTTCGCCATTTGAAATTGAACCACGATCTATCTTATCTATATTAACGCTGATACTTGCTTTTTTGTTATAAAATCTTCCTACAGTAACCATAATTGAAAGGTTCGGTTCTTTTACGATTTTATTTAATTTCTCCATTGCTTTTCGTGCAATTTCATTGTCAAAGTCCAAGTCCAAGACACGATTATAATAGATTTCCGCTCCGTCGGTGTCGCCCCTTTGCATATACTCAGAAGCTCTGCGAAGAAGATTGTCTATTTCGGTTGAGTGATCAACGCCGACATTTCCTCGATGTTCGACAACCACCTTATCTTGCACAATTTTTGTTCCGCAATAGGAACAGAAGCCGAATTCTCTTGAATCGTCCAACTGAACCTGTGCGCCGCATTGCGGACAAATCATTGGAATAAATCCCATTTTTAACACCCTTTCAATTAAAGTCATTTATCAAACCGTAAGACGGTTATGAACAGAATTATGAATTTAATTCACTTTAAAATTTTGCCCTCAATTCGACTACTTTTCCTATTACCGAGACGGGGAGGGAATTGACCTCATCTGGGGTAAAGAAAAAGGGATCGTATGTGGGGTTGGTTGATACAAGCTTGATACCTGCATCGGTTTTATAGAATTTCTTGACGGTTGCGTCGTCACCGTTTATAAGTACGACGGCAATTTCTCCGTTCTCGACTGTTTCCTGCTTACGAACTATGACAACATCGCCTTCGCTGATTTTGGGTTCCATGCTGTCACCTTTTATCTGTAAACCGAAGAACTCACCTGTCCGAGCTTGTTCCTGACTGATTTCTTCATAGTCAATGATATTTTCAATAGCAGTCATCGGTATTCCTGCCTTGACATAGCCGAGGACGGGGATTTGAACAGCTTTTATTGAATCATCATAATTGTCATCATCAGTTACTCCCATTATATCTATAGGCGAAACTTTAAGTATTTGAGCAAGAGCGGATATACGATCTCTTCTCATATTTGCGATGTTACCACTTTCCCAACGTGATACAGTAGCTTCACTCACTCCGACATAATCAGCAATTTCTTTTAATGTAAGATTGAGTTGCTTACGGCGTTCGTTTATATTCACTATGTCACCTCCATCTGTCATCATTGTAACACTATTTTGCAAAAATGCAAGACTTTTTACGAAAAAAATCAAAAAATCTTGCAAAAAGGTATTGACAAATAGGAATGACGTGCTATAATTGACTTACGGAAACGCAAGAAAGCGAGGTGAGAAGATGTTTAATAAAGATGAGTTCTGCGGAAAGATTAGAGCCTGTGGAATGACTATTGAGCAGACAGCACACTATTTAGGTATAAATACCGCCACTTTAAGCAGGAAAATAAACGGTTCAAGCGATTTTACCCGTAATGAAATGGAGTTACTTCGTCAAAAGTTTTCTCTTACGCCTACGGAGTTTATGTCTATTTTTTTTAGCTAACGCTTACGTAAACGCAAGAACAGGAGGTCACTATGAATTACCCCGAACATACACATCGCAAAAGAGGACTTCAAACGGCGCAGGTTGTTCAAGTCATACGAACCGAATCAGTAATCGGAACAGGCGAAGAAAATGACCCTTGCCGAAGAGTTGTTGAATACTTCACTTTCAAAGGAAAGAAAATCGGAACGGTTGATGCACAAGATCTGTACGAAAACCGTTCCGAATGGGAGTAATTATTTACGCTCAATTTTATATGCTTTTTCAACAAGTAACTCAGTATTGATATATGAAGTTATTGCATTCAAAAAGTCTTTGAGATCAGAAACATTATATTCTTCGTGTTTACGAACGTAATGTGCTTCATCGTTGCCCAACCAAGCACAGCGTTCTGCAAGAACTTTTATTTTTTTATCGTCTATTTTCTGTTGAATAGCTGCATTTAAAGGCATTTTTGCTATTTTGTCTGCTTCGTTTGGCTCTTTGTATATTAAATAGTCTTTAACTAAGAATTCCAAAGCCTTTCGATATCCCAGACCACAAACGGTGTTTAGACCATGACATTCAGCTTCATAAGCATCATTATATGTTTCTTCAAACATCGGTGATAAAGCTCTAATGCTTTCTGGGAGATCTATTGAATGATATTCTCTCGGCACGCTGATTTCAAGCTGATATCCTTTCTCGGAAAAACGTCCTTTGTTATATATCGATAAGAACAGTTTGTTGCAATAATTGCAATGATAAAGAACATATAGAAGATAGTTTTCTATGTTGTTTCCATATTGGCTATATTGAGGAAGACTGTAAGCTGCTATGCAATTACCACCGTATGAAGTGTCACAAATAGGACATTTCCTGGGATGGGATACCCATTCCTTTTCAGGTGATTTGCTTTCTACATTCATTATTGATAACAATTCTTTCATCTCATCAACTCCTTTTGGGAGAGTATATCACACTGAAAAAGAAATAGCAAGAACAGGAGGCTTAATATGAATTCCGATCTACTCAAACAATTAAGAAAAGAGGCTGGATTAACTCAATCTGATATGGCGGAAAAACTGGGTTATAAACATAAGACCGGATATCAAGCACTTGAATCGGGTACGGTGAAAACGGAAGTGAATACGGCATTTAAGATTAAGGACATTTTGAAAATGAAAGATGAAGATTTTGATGCCGTCTTTCTTGACAAGTCATTAGCTGTTGATCCGTACATTGAAATTCCCGAAGCAAAGCCTGCTGATAAAGAAACAGAGCTTGAGCAGCTTGAAACTGTGCTCCGAGAAACAAAAAAGAGCTATATACAAGGCATACAGCTCGGATTGAGTATTTCAGCATTGATTATTTCTGTTATTGCTTTATCAATGCAAATATGGAGGTGACACATGACACCGACAATACTATCACTGCTTATGTGGTGGGTTGCAATTATCGGCACATTGATAATGCAGCGTATAAGTCAAGCGTGGAAGGCTTATGCAATATACGCTGCAATAATAGCAACACTGTTCACTATTTTTATCAGTTGGTTTTATGCGAATTTTTCAGCATAGCAGGGCGTTGTGAAATTAAATCACAATTAAATAGGAGGTGATTCTAAATGCTACAGTCAAAAGAAATAAGACTTCTCATCAAACAGTTGGAGTTGTTATCTGAGAAGTCCGCAAAGACAAAATCAACATTGAAGTTTGCGCTCTTAACGAGGCTTATGGTTGATCTGTCTCTTGCACTATGTTCTGCATACAAGTAGTGAAATAGTTTGCCTGGGATTTTATGTAATCGTCTCTTTTAATTCTGTAATAGGCGTCCCAGTACATACTGTTTATTTCCTCAGGTGATTTGCCTGACAAGTCTTGATTTTGCAGATACAGCATTGATAGTGCTTCATTTTGATTTGACGGAAATGTTTCAAAGCAAATTTTATCCATTATTTTCACCTCCTTTGAGGCGATTATAGCACAATGAGGTTCGGTTATGCAATCATCAAATTACAACCACTTTACAGGCAAAAAGAAGCCAATACAAACACAGCGGCGAAAGCTTGGCAAAGTAAAAAACACACGCACACATAACAACAAGTATTCTCGTTTTTCAAAGGCTGAGAACATCAAGAAAAAGAGAATATACGGCAAGTGAAAATAATTCACATTTGCAAGGAGTGTCAATTATGAAAAAGATAAATGCACTCAGAACGGCAATACAACCAAAACGAACCACCAAATAATAATGGAGGAGGTGCGAAATGAAACAGAAGATTGATTATTATGACGAGGTTTTTACCCTTAATGAATTGTGTTGCTTTCTCAAGTTGAGTGAAAAGACGGTCAGAGGACTGTTGCAAAAGGGCACAATCAAAGGAACGAAAGTCGGAAAAAAATGGCGCATTTACAAATCAAATGTTATCAAATACTTAGGTGCGTAACAGAAAGGAGGGATAAGCAATGGATTTACTTTTTAGACTTTTTATGGTCGGCTTTGCAATCGGTATATGCGGTTTGGCTTGTGCTTACGGCGCAAAGCAGGCGGTGCAGGACATGGCCAGAAAGATTGTGACGCCTGTGTTGCAGGACAACGAACGTTTGAGAAAAGACCTTGATTGGGCGAATACAAAAATGCGCCGCAAGGATATCGAGCTTGAAAAGTTGCACAAAGAACAGCGTCAGGCGCACTTTGAAGCCAACGCAGAGAATGTCCTGATAAAGGAAAAGAACCCGCCCAGCAACTGAGCGAGTTCTGAGAGGTCGAATAAGGCTCGCTTGAGCCTTATAT
Organism: Oscillospiraceae bacterium; assembly: GCA_003486665.1. Taxonomy (GTDB): domain Bacteria; phylum Bacillota; class Clostridia; order Oscillospirales; family Acutalibacteraceae; genus CAG-488. The sequence goes on along the minus strand of DNGF01000009.1, from coordinate 3,018 downwards.
GAAGGTGTAGTCAAACGGTAAGACAACAGACTTTGACTCTGTGATCGTGGG
>DNGF01000009.1:0-2929 GCA_003486665.1 Oscillospiraceae bacterium | reverse complement strand
CCGATTCCCGCCGCCTTTGCCAAACCCATAGAAAACCCTCTGGATTGTTACCTCCATATATTTTTCATTCTTTCCATTTTATAAACTCAGAGGTTTGGAACGGACACCGATACAAGTACAGTAAAAAGGGTATTCGGGTGACGGCTCGGAACAGACGAGCAACACGGGAACGTATTTCAACGGCAGAAAGTTCGCTATATGGACAGTTGTGAGTTCGACTCTCACCGTTCCCGCTTGGGTGTTTTCCCATTTTTCCCCTTTCATAAATGATGAGCCACGACGGATGTGAATATATCATTGCTCTCGGAATCCGTGCGGTGAAAATCCGCAAAATTTTAGAAAAGGAGGTCAGAACGATGCAGCTTATATCAATGGTTGAGAAAATTCTCGGTGATGAACCGGGTGTTGAAGAGTTCACCGATGCTTTCAACAAAGCTCAGCAGAAGCTTCACAGAGTTATTCAGCGTGAAGGCTCTGACGGCGGACTTCGTTTCGGCGGCAGTTATTTCGCACAGCTTATAGCCGAGCAGATAACAGAAAAGAGAGCCTCCGATTTAACAGAAGCTCTCTACAAAAGCAAAAGGCGCACTGCTCACCCAGATACGCCCCACATCACATTGACTAAGGAGGCACACATGAAAACTACAATAAAAGCATTAGTTAATGCAGACAGCACAATTGCCCGCTTGGCGGAAAAGGAGCTGCCTGTTAAGCAGAGTTATAGGCTGGCTAAATTTATCAAAGCATTTGTAACGGAATTTGATGTATATAACGCGGAGCGCGTTAAGCTCTGCAAGAAGTACGGCACCCTTGACAAGGACAACGGCGTTTACAAATTCGAGGGCGAAAACCGCGAGAAATTTAACGCCGATATAAATGTCCTGTTAAGCCAAGAGGTTGAGCTTGACGTCAAACCGATTGATATCAGCGGTCTTGAACTGTCAGCGCAGGATATCATCAGCATTGAACCGTTTATTGAGGTGACCGATGATGATTAACCGAATAACTGTCAGCGAAAAAAGGGGATTGTTTCCCGAATATTCAAGTCTTGGCACGGTAGGGGAGCGGAACGCAACAACGCTGTTGTTTCTGCTCCCTGCTTCGTTGCGGGGGTATAGCAAAAAAATCGTCTGTGTGACCTCACAGGGCGGGTTCGATTATGAGGTATCAAACGATACCTTTGACCTGCCGAGCGAGGTTCTGACGGACAGCACGCTGAAATTACAGCTCGTCCTCAAGGACGGCAACAAGGTCATTTGGAAGTCAATTCCGTATACCTTTACATTAAATCCGACCCTTGACGACAGCGGCGAAAACCCCATTACAAAAGCTAAAACGGAACAGAAAGAAGCCGACCGCGCGGAGTTAGGCGAAACGCTTTCAGATCTCACGGGGCAGGATTTAAAGGAAGCGGACTGGGACGAACTTATCGACATTGCAAATGAATTGCCGCTCAAAACCGATCGGGATGTCCTTGATCTGACAAACTACACGGCGCTGACAAATGCTTTTGAACACGCGACAACTGCACCAAGCCTGTTGACGGGCGGATATAAGCTCGACAAGGAAGAGCCGGATGTTCCTGAGTCGGCAGAGATCTTGATCAAGCTGCCATATCTGAACACAAAGAACGTAACAAATTTCGGATGGCAAACGCCGATTTCGGACTCAATTGAAGAGTGCAGCTTTGATATTTCTTCATCCCCGGACGCAAATGCGCGGTATAACTTTGGTATGTTCCAAAAAGGCAGAGCCTGTCTTCGCAAGCTTGGTTTGACTGGGGTTGAACATATAAACAGCTTGAGCAATATGTTCATAAATTCACCGGTTTTAAATGAAATTGCGCTGTATGTCAACGGCGAATTTATTGTACCGACAGAAGTATACAGGGCAACATTCTACAGTGACGCGTTTAACGGCTGCCGCAAGCTAAAATATATAGTCGGCAATCCGCTCGACATGAGCGTGACATCGGATTATGGCGGGATGTTTAAATATTGCCAATCATTACAATATGTACGGTTTAAGCCGAAAACAATCAACGGCGATCTCGACTTGTCTGACTGTTCGGGCATTATTAAGGGCAAATACGAAGCGAGTTCGGACGACCCCGGCACGCTCATTTCCGTTCTGAACGGTGTTAGAGATTACAGTGCAGGCATGAATAAAATAACAATCAAGTTTCACACATTTGTAAAAGATTATTTAACCTCATGGCGCTGCGAACGGGACCCTGAAACAGGCTTGTATGTTTCAGCAAATCAAGGAATGACACTCGCAACAGTTTTGACAAGTGAAAAAGGAGTGATTATTGCATGATTTTTGAAAATGCTTCTGTTTCTGTGCTTGAGGACAACGGTTATAAGATGCTCGTGATCGAGCCGAACGAGGGTTATGAGCTCAGACAAAAAGACGACAACACATACAGCACGACGCAGATCATGTTTTCAGCAGACTTTGAAGAATTGCTCGGAAATTATCACGCAGTTCCTATTGATGAGCTTGATGAAGAGGTCGAAAAACCTCCGATTCTGCCGTCAGATGCCGAAGAAATCAGCGACAGCGAAGCACTGTCTATAATAATTTCGGGANNGAGAGCTGAAGCTAAGGCAATCAGGCGGCTTGTTAAACAGGGAGAGCTTGCCGCTTTACTGGGTGGATTAACGGAAAAGATTGAAAAGTCAGACCGCGAGGGCTATACGCTTAAAACAATTTATCTCGGAGATATCCCGGTCAAAAAGGACTACACTGAAGTTAAGCTCGGCACAGCAGATAATCCGATTAACTGGGTTCCGGCAATGGCGGTCATTGGAAAACTGTACTACAAGTACAAGGGTAAAACTTACAAAGCAATTAAATCGGGCGTCCCGCTCAGAATGTCCGATGAATATTTTGAGGAGGTCATAACATGACACCAACAGGAAACAAA
>DNGF01000107.1 GCA_003486665.1 Oscillospiraceae bacterium | reverse complement strand
CTGACATGATGTGGATGACGACAATGAATCCCAAAACGCGCCGCCTTGTAGAGATTCTCCCTGAGGACGCGGAGAGAACGGCACAGATATTCGATATGCTGCTCGGCGATAACCTTGCAGGACGTAAGGAGCATATTGCCGACAACGGACATCTTTATATTGATATGCTCGATTTAAGCTGAGAGGGGTGATATGAATGGCTAAGAAAAAGAAAACGGAAAAAGCCGTTGAGGAAATGGATCGTAATACCCATATTCTCGGCGCAGGCGATGTCTTACGTCAGAATATCACCGAAACGCTCGAAACAAACTATATGCCCTATGCGATGAGCGTTATTCTCTCTCGTGCTATTCCCGAAATTGACGGCTTCAAGCCCTCGCACAGAAAGCTCCTTTATACAATGTATAAAATGGGACTCATCAACGGCGCAAGAACAAAATCGGCGAACATTGTCGGTCAGACGATGAAGCTCAATCCCCACGGCGATGCGGCAATCTATGATACGATGGTTCGCCTTTCGAGGGGCTATGAGGCACTTCTGCACCCGTTCGTTGACTCAAAGGGTAACTTCGGCAAGGCGTATTCGAGGGATATGCAGTGGGCAGCTCCGAGATACACCGAGGCAAAGCTCGCTCCGATCTGCACCGAGCTTTTTGCCGAAATTGATAAGGATACGGTGGATTTTGTCGATAACTACGACAACACGATGAAAGAGCCGAGTCTTTTGCCCGTGCGCTTTCCGAGCATTCTTGCCAACCCGACAACGGGTATTGCCGTAGGTATGGCAAGCTCAATTTGTCCGTTTAATCTTCGTGAGCTTTGCGAAACTACGATTGCGCTGATTAAAGACCCCGAAGCCGATATTTCCGAAACGCTTAAGGCTCCCGATTTTGCCGGCGGCGGACTGCTTCTCTATGACAGAGATGTTATTGATACGATTTATAAGACAGGACGCGGCGGCTTTAAGGTCAGGGCGAAATACAGCTACGACAAGGACAATAAATGTATCGACATAACCGAGATCCCTCCGACAACGACTGCCGAAGCGATAATCGACAAGGTTATTGAAAAATTTAAGTCGGGTTCGCTCCGTGAGATAAGCGATATCCGTGACGAAACGGACAAGTCGGGACTTAAAATCACAATCGACCTCAAAAAGGGCGCAGACCCCGACAAGCTCATGCAGAAGCTTTATAAGGTTACTCCGCTTGAGGACACCTTCTCCTGCAACTTCAATGTGCTGATTGCCGGCGCGCCGAGGGTCATGGGTGTAGGCGAGATACTCAACGAGTGGATAGCATTCAGAACCGAGTGCGTCAAGCGCAGGGTTTATTTTGATCTGAGCAAGGCGAAGGACAAGCTTCACTTGCTCGAAGGCTTGCAGAAAATCCTTCTTGATATCGACAAAGCGATCAAGATAATCCGCTCGACCGAGGAGGAGAGCGAGGTCGTTCCGAACTTGATGATCGGCTTCGGAATTGATGAAATCCAGGCGAATTATGTTGCCGAGATCAAGCTCCGTCATCTCAACCGCGAGTATATTCTCAAAAGAACGCAGGACATCGAACAGCTCAGAGCCGATATTGAAAAGATGGAGGATATTTTGGCTCATAAGTCGAAGATAAAGAAAATTCTTGTCAATGAGCTGACCGATGTTGTTAATAAATACGGTCAGGACAGAAAAACTCAGATTATTTTCGCTTCCGAGGTAGCCGAGGAGGAGGTCGAGGAGGAGATTCCCGATTTCCCTGTAACTCTTTTCTTCTCAAAGGAGGGCTATTTCAAGAAGATTACGCCGCAGGCGCTCAGAATGAGCGGCGAGCAGAAGCTCAAAGAGGGCGACGAAATGCTGCTTGAAGTCGAAGCGACCAACAATACGGATCTGCTGTTCTTCACGGATCAGTGTCAGGTATATAAGGCGAAGGCAGCTGATTTTGACCTCGGCAAGGCGAGCCAGCTCGGCGACTTTGTTGCCAACAAGCTCCAGATGGACAGCGGAGAAAATGCAATTTATATGCTGACTACGCTTGATTACAAGGGCTATGTAATGTTCTTCTTTGAAAACGGAAAGGTCGCTAAGGTTGACCTCGCTTCATATCAGACCAAGACGAACAGAAAGAAGCTTATCAAGGCGTACAGCAACAAGTCACCCATAGCGGCGATAAGAAAGATTGAAGAGGACTGCGACCTTGTGCTTGAATCAACGGCAGGCAAGCTCCTGCTGTTCAACACGGGAGCGATAGCTCCCAAGACAACCAAGGATACGCAGGGCGTTGCGGTCATGACGCTGAAAAAGGGTCATGTTATAAAGCTCGTCAGGGATTATCGCAAGGGTGAATTTGCAAAGCCCTACAGATACAAGACGAAGAACCTGCCCGCATCGGGAGCAACACTGAGCGCAGAGGACGCAGGCGAGCAGCTTTCGCTTATTTAAAAACCGTTAAACAATAAAAAATCGCCGCTCACCGTGAAAGGTGAACGGCGAACAGCGGAAAATTGCAAACGCTGATTTATTTATAATTTCCGCTGACGGCGGCTTGTTTTCTGCCGCCTGATATTATAATGACCCGATTTTTCGCAATAATTCATCGAAATGTAATGCTTTATGAAAAAATTATGGTAATTGCTATTGCATTTTGTGAAAGTGTGTGCTAAAATAAATCGGTAAAAATACTTATGGAGGTTTGGTTATGAGTGCTTTGCAGTATGTATTCGGAGCAGTTCTTATAATTCTTGCAGTTTTCCTTATAATTGTTGTTCTTCTTCAGGAAAGCCGTTCGGCAGGTCTTTCGAGAGCTATTTCCGGCGGTGCCGACACATTCTTCGGCAAGAGCAAGGGCAGAACTATGGAACAGAAGCTCGTTAAGCTTACAAGAATTTCCGCAATCGCTTTCTTTATTCTTACACTTGGCATTACGATTTTCTTTATGTTCAAGTATTGATTCAAATTAAACAGCGAACAAGGCAGGTAGCTCCGGCTATCTGCTTTTTTTATGAGCTTTATAACGTGTGATAAAAAAGGCACAGCGAGTTGAATTCCCGTTGTGCCTTTTAGTTTGTTCAATTGTTATCAGCCGTCGTAAACGCCCATTATTACAATGCCGACGACGGTGAGGAGAATACAAAGGTAATGCTTCCATGAAAGCTTTTCCTTGAGGAAAATTCTGCCCCAGAGAACCGATGCCGCACAGTAGGCGGAAATGATCGGAGCCGAAAGCGCAAAGTGTTCGCTGTCGGCAATGGCATAGATATATGCGAACTGACCTGCCGTTTCAAATGCCGCGCCGATATATTTCGGAGCCTCTTTTTTCGGGAAGTACTTGTCCTTCTTGATGAACTTAACATAGATGAAGCAAATTATGCCGCAGATAAGGAATGTCAGCTCATAAGAGGTGTTTGCCGCGTCTTCATCGAGTCTTTCAAGCACAAGGCTGTCGGCAAATGATCCGAGAGCGTCAAGCAGACAGTAGATTATCGGCAGAAGGATCGCAAGGACGCTCTTGGTATATTTGTAATTGCTCTTGCTCTGGCGTGCCGCTCTGAGGTCATCATCCTCCGTCATTTCGGCAATGCTGAGTCCGACAATGCCAACGGCAACAAGTGCAATTGCAATGTACTGAGCCTTTGCAAGCACCGCCATGCCGGCGATTATGCTGATGATAGAAGCCAATGTGCCGGATGAATTGCATATCGGTGAGGAGATCGAAAGCTCAATAAAGCGAAGACCGACATAACCGATAGTCATTGACGATATGTAAAGAAGCGATACGGGCAAATAAATGAGCATTGTTTTGAAAGTGAACTCAACATCGGTGAATATCAGCGTATACGCCGCATGAATACCCATAACAACGCCGACCGCGGTAACCATTTTAAGCGCGCTGTGCTTATCCTTTGAGTCGGCACAGCCGATTTTTGAAAACAAGTCCGAAAAGCTCCAGCAAAGCAGAGCAACGATAGATAAAACAAACCATTTCATTATTATAACAACCTCAATATACTAATTTTTTTTCAACATAAAGCGTTCCGTCGGAAAGGCTCATTCTGCCAAGTCCGAGAAATTTTTTTTCGGGAGAATAAACACGGCAGAAACCGTCGCTTTTTTCTCCCTTGATTCTTTTGAGGTCGAGTTCTCCGCCGTTTTCAAAGCGCGCTGCCTGCTTTTCACTGACGTTGACGGCAGGGTAGCAGAGAAGCATATTGTCGCATGGGGTAATCAGCTCGTCAATACGTCCTTCGTCCGCGAATTTCTGAACCGTATCAAGCGTGACGGTGCTTTGAATTGACACACCGTTTGCTTCAATGCGCCGCAGGGCGGTTATTGCTGCACCGCAGCCAAGCTCTGAGCCTATATCAGCGGCAAGTGAGCGGATATATGTTCCGGCGCTGCATGAAACCTCGATCTCAAACTCGTGGTTTTCATCCGGAACGTCGAGAAGCTTTATATAGTGAATGACGACATTCCTTGCTTCTCTTTCTATTTCAATGCCCTGACGGGCAAGCTTATAAAGACGAACGCCGTCCTTTGATACGGCGGAATACATAGGTGGTAACTGACTTATCGAGCCGACAAAACGGCTGATAACCTCGTTGAGCCTGTCAACACTTACGTCAACGGGATTTTTTTCAAGCACCGCTCCTGTAATGTCGAGCGTGTCCGTGACTGTACCGAGCAGGATTCTTGCACGGTAAGCCTTGTCGTGGGTCGGCAGGTATTGAGAAAATCTTGTAGCTCCGCCGAGCATGACGGGAAGCACGCCGGTTGCCATCGGGTCAAGCGTACCGGTGTGTCCTGTTTTATTTATTTTCAGTATTCTCTTGACTCTGTTTGCAGCAACAAAGGAGGTCAGCCCCTCCGGCTTGTCAAGGAAAATAAAGCCTGTCAAATCAATCCCTCCGTGCGGATTCGGTGCCGTTAAATCAACTCTGCTGATTATACATTATAGACGAAAAAATGTCAAATACAGTTTGGTTCACGGAGTGATTATTACAGCAAAAAAGCAGTATATTTGTGCATTTAAAATATTTGTGTCAATAAAGCTGCAAATTTAATTGTAAAAATCACCAAAAACGATCCACGCGTTTTGTAACAATCTTCAAAAATTGAGAATTTAAAGCTTTTTTTGTTGACATTGATTGGCTAATGGGATATCATATAAACGTATCTTAGTCCTGTGAGGTGTGCGTATGAGCAAAATTCCGATAAAGTCGGAAACGGTTTATGCGGCACGTTACGGCGATAAAGCAGCAATGAATGAACTGATTTCATCTCTTGCACCGACTGTTGAAAGCATTGCTTCGGGTTATGTCGGACGCTGTCCGATGACTCGCGGCGACCTGATTCAGGAGGGAATGATAGGTCTTCTCGGCTCGGTATATGGCTATGACGCGGAGGAAAACGTGAGGTTTGAAACCTATGCAACGGTTTGCATAACCAATCGTATCAAAGACGCCGTGTCAGGTCAGCTGCGGAACAAGCATAAGCCGCTGAACGGCTATGTGGATATAGACGATGTTGATATCAGCGACGATATGTCCGATCCGCAGACGATTATTGCTATGCAGGAGCAGCTTGAGGAACTCAGCAAGGGTATTGAAAATAAGCTGACGGGTCTTGAAAAAGACGTGCTGAAGCTCCACATCGGAGGTCATAATTACAGTTCTATTGCCGAAATGCTTTCGATAAGCGTCAAGAGTGTTGACAATGCTTTGCAAAGGGCAAGAAAAAAGCTCAAGGAAAAATGATACCCTATATGCCTGCGCGGTACATAGCGTTTACAGAGCGCGCGCAGAGCGTAAATATTTTTTTAGCGAGGTAAAAAATCATGTACGAAGACAAGAC
>DNGF01000187.1:14426-21086 GCA_003486665.1 Oscillospiraceae bacterium | reverse complement strand
TCAGCAAAAAATAAAAGCGGATGACCGATGGTTGCCCATACAAGTAATATTGAAGTTAAATCAAAAAATTAACCCTTCCGACTTCGGCAGTTTGCACCAAAACGATTTTATCAGACTCTTTCAGTGCTTCTCAATCATCCCGCTTGCGGTGGCGGGGATTTGAATTAAACCGCAAAATTAACGAAAAAACCGCCGATGTAACGGCGGCTCTGTTATTTAACTGTCAAAATCCTGATCGAATATATTGAATTTATCCGATTCGTTTGCCTGAGCTTCAACCTCAAGCGGCGGAGCAATTTCAATTGAGTCAAGCTGTTTTGTGATTTCCGAAAGCTCGCTGTTGAGGCCGTCAACGCTTTTTGAAACGGCTGAGAGATTTTTGAGCACGGAGGGGAGCTTGCGCTCGGTCGAGTTTATGTACTTGCTCGTTTTATCGGCAATGAGAATGACCTCGTTGTGGGCGTCAATGAATTTTTTTGCGGAATTGCTGAGGTTATCAAAGTCGGGCTTGTCGTTGCTCTTATCGAGTTCGGTAAGCTTTTCTTTAAGCTCGGAGATTTTTTTGTCCTTTTCTCGTGATACTCTTTTCAGCTCGGCAATTTCATCGCGAAGCTTTGAAATATCTTCTTTTGAAACAGCATTGTCATATTCGGCGGCGAGGGAATCCAGATAATCATCTACCTGCTTTTTGTCAAATCCGCCGACCGCTCTTGTCTTAATTGGAATTCTGTTGCTCATTTTCGCGCCTCCGCTTGTTTTCTGTAATCTATAATAACACAAAAAACGCAATTATGCAACGAAAACAATGCTTATAGTTACAAAAACTGCGTTTTATTATTGCACAAAGCTGATGAAAATGATATAATTAAATAAATACTGCACAATTATTGAGGCGTGCGAATTGCGTAGCAAAAACAATCGGCTGAGTTCGATTTATCGGAGGGCTGTAAATGGATTTATTTGATAGAATAGTTGCCGGAAAGGATAAGCTGTCATTGGTGGGTCTTGGCTATGTCGGACTCCCGATTGCGGTTGCTTTTTCAAAGAAGGTTAACGTCATCGGTTTTGATATTAATGCAAAAAAGATTGAAACCTATATTAACGGAAAAGATCCGACAAAGGAGGTCGGCGACGAGGAGATAAGCGGATGCAGTGTTGATTTCACCTCTGACGAAACGCGTCTGAGAGAAGCGAAATTTCATATTGTTGCCGTGCCGACTCCCGTGCGCTCGGACAAGACTCCGGATCTCAGCCCGGTTATCGGCGCAAGCGAGGTTCTCGGACGTAACCTCACCAAGGGTTCGGTTGTTGTCTATGAGTCCACGGTTTATCCGGGAGTTACAGAGGACATCTGCGTTCCGATTCTCGAAAAGGAATCCGGTCTTAAATGCGGAGTTGATTTCAAGGTCGGATACTCTCCCGAAAGAATTAATCCCGGTGATAAAAATCACAGACTTGAAAATATAGTTAAAATCGTCAGCGGTATGGATCGGGAAACTCTTGATACGGTCGCTAATGTTTACGGACTGGTTATCAAGGCAGGAGTTTACCGAGCGGAAAGTATCAAAATTGCCGAGGCGGCGAAGGTTATCGAAAACAGTCAGCGCGATATAAACATTGCTTTTGTCAATGAGCTTTCCATGATATTCAGCAAGATGGGAATTGACACAAAAGCGGTTCTCAAGGCGGCAGGCACTAAATGGAACTTCCTGAGCTTTGAACCCGGTCTTGTCGGCGGACATTGTATCGGTGTTGACCCCTACTATCTGACATATAAAGCCGATCAGCTCGGCTACCATTCGAGAATTATTCTTGCAGGCAGACGTATAAACGACGGCATGGGCGCATATGTTGCACAGGAGCTTGTGAAAAGAATGATTCATGCCGATGTCAAGGTTAAGGACGCAAAGGTTCTTGTCCTCGGACTAACCTTTAAGGGCAACTGTCCCGATACAAGAAATACAAAGGTTGTGGACATTCTTAACGAGCTTAAGACTTATGAGATAAGACCTTCGGTTTATGATCCCGTTGCCGATAAAGCAGAGGCAAAGAGAGAATACGGAATTGATATGCTTGACAGAAATGAGCTTGAAGGCTTTGACGCGGTAATTGTTGCCGTTGATCATGACGATTTCAAAAAATATTGCGTTGAGGATATTATGAAGATGTATTCAACCGCAGACAAGAAGAGAATATTGTTCGATGTAAAAGGAATTTTTGATAAAAATGAATTTGAAAAGGCAGACTTCATCTATTGGCGACTTTAAAATATTAGGGCAGTGTTGCGCGGCTTATCTGTGTGCTGTTGCCTTAAGGGAAGATAAGGAATGATTATATGGGTTATACAAACTTAAAATTTCCTGAGAATTCGGTGTTCCTTGTAACCGGCGGAGCGGGCTTTATCGGCTCCAATCTTTGCGAGGCGATACTGAAAATGGGATACAAGGTCAGGTGCCTTGACGATCTCTCTACAGGAAAGCAGAAAAACGTTGATATTTTTTCGAATGATCCGAATTATACATTTATAAAGGGCGATATCAAGGAGCTTGACACCTGCATGGCGGCTTGCGAGGGCGTTGATTATGTTCTCAACCAGGCGGCATGGGGAAGCGTGCCGCGAAGCATCGAAATGCCGCTTTTTTATGAAAAAAACAACATCATGGGAACGCTGAATATGATGGAAGCGGCAAGACAGCAGGGCGTTAAGAAGTTTGTCTATGCTTCAAGCTCATCCGTTTACGGCGATCACCCCGTGCTTCCGAAAAAGGAGGGGCAGGAGGGCAATCTTCTTTCTCCGTATGCGCTGACCAAGCGCGTTGACGAGGAGTTTGCGAAGCTTTATACAAGGCTTTACGGACTTGATACCTACGGGCTGAGATACTTCAATGTTTTCGGCAGACGTCAGGACCCCGATGGGGCATATGCGGCGGTCATTCCGAAGTTTATCAAAATGCTCATGAATGATGAAACGCCGACGATAAACGGTGACGGAAAGCAGTCAAGAGATTTTACTTATATCGAGAATGTTATCGAGGCGAACCTCAAGGCGTGTCTGGCACCCCATGAGGCGGCAGGCAACGCGTTTAACATTGCCTACGGCGGACGTGAATATCTGATTGATATTTATCATTCGCTGACAAAGGCACTCGGAAAGGATATTGAGCCGAATTTCGGACCTGACAGGGCAGGGGATATCAAGCATTCCAATGCCGATATATCTAAGGCTCGCGAAATGCTCGGCTATGAACCGGATTACGACTTTGAATCCGGTTTAAAAGAGGCTATCGACTGGTATGTTGAGAATCTGTAACCGTTAATTATAAGAAATAAACCGATAGGAGATTTAATATGCTCATTTACACCTGCGAACAGATGCGCGTGATCGAAGAAAATGCGGATGTCAACGGACTTTCGTATGTTGAAATGATGGAAAATGCCGGCAATGCCTGCGCGGAAAAAATCCATTCAACGATTGTCGGTCTGAATTCCGCAACAAAAACGGTTGCCGTGCTTTGCGGTTCGGGCAAAAACGGCGGTGACGGATTTGTTATAGCAAAAAATCTCTGCGATAAGGGCTACGGTATCCGCCTTGTTCTGACAAACGGATATCCCACAGCGTATGAGTCGAAAATAATGTACGCATATCTTGAGGATAAGCCAGTGCTGGTGTCCGATCTCACGCAGAATTATGACGCCTGCGTTTCGGCGTGCATGAGCGCGGCGGCGGTCGTGGACTGCGTTTTCGGTATCGGCTTCCACGGTAAGCTGGATGAAACGACCTCAAAGTTTTTCTCCGCTATTTCCAAGTCGAGAGCCAAAAAATTTGCAATTGATATTCCGAGCGGACTGGAGGGAAACAGCGGAAAAATCGAATCCGATTTTTTCAAGGCTGACTACACCCTTGCGATAACCTGCTATAAGCCGGTTCATATTCTCAAGCCTGCATCTGATCAGTGCGGAATTGTTTCTCTTATTGACATTGGAATTGATGAGAAATGCTACGAGGCAGTCGGATCCGATGTGATCGTTTCTGCTGAGCATAATGAAATAAAGCGCTTCTTTAAACCGCGCGATCCCGTTGCCAATAAAGGCGACTTCGGACGGCTTCTGAGTGTTTGCGGAAGCCGTAATATGCAGGGAGCGGCTGTTATGGCGGCAAGCGCTGCGGTCGAAAGCGGTGTAGGAATTGTTGACTGTGTGTTCCCCGACGCTGCATATCCTGCAATCGCGGCGAAGCTTACAGAGCCTCTTATGAATCCGATGCCCTCAACCAAGGAGGGCTTTCTCAGAGCGGATAATTTGAAGCATATTATTGAGCTTGCCGAGAAATCAACGGCGGTTCTTCTCGGCTGCGGTATCGGACTGCCCGAGGATACGCTGAAGATCGTCAGCGGAATTCTTGCAAATGTAAAAAAACCGATCATTCTTGACGCGGACGGAATAAATGCCGTTTCGTTTAATATAAATATATTGAAAGAAACCTCCGCTCCGCTGATTTTGACTCCGCATCCGGGCGAAATGGCTCGTTTGACGGGTCTGAGCGTTGAAGAAATTCAGAACAACAGAGTTAAGGTCGCAAGAGATTTTGCGGTTCAATATGGGTGCATCCTTGTACTAAAGGGTTCAAACACCGTTGTTGCCGGTCCTTCGGGCAGTGTTTACATAAACCGTACCGGCAATGCAGGCATGGCAACCGGCGGTTCGGGTGATGTTTTGGCAGGTATTATTTCCTCTTTTGTTTGTCAGGCTATGAGCTTGCAGTCGGCAACGATTGCTGGCGTGTATGTGCAGGGACTTTGCGGAGATAACGTGCAAAAAAAATATTCCATGCACGGAGTTACTCCGACAAAGATGATCGGCGAAATAGCGGAGGTCCTTTCAAATTTTGAGTAATCGGTGTTTGATTTGAAAAAGAGTCTTGTTATACTGCTGATCGGAATTATGATGTTTCTGCCGTCATGCGGTAAAAAAGTAAAAAAGGAAAGCGTTACCCCGGCAAAGCCGAATTGTACCGTCAGCGCGAGCTATAACTCGCAGGAGTATTCGGCAAAGCTCGGTTATTCGGATATGGGAGTGATGACGGTTGAAATGCTTGCACCGTTCAGCGGCGTAGTATTTACGGTCGATGACAGCGGCTGTCAGCTTGCGTATGACGGAATGAAGCTTGGCTACACAACTCAGCAGGCGCAGAGCTTTTGCCCGTTTGTCAGACTGTATTCGGTTCTGAAAACGGTGTGCTATACCGTCCCGGAAAAGGCAAGGGCAAGCGGCGAAGAGTACGTTTTGCAGTATCGCATGCCGGAGCTTTCATGCACGGCGAGGTCGGATAAAAAAGACGGAACTCTTCGGGAAATCGAAGCAGAAAATATAAAGTTTATTTTTAATAAGTAAAGCGGCTATGTCGGTTGACACAGCCGCTTTTGATCTGTTTATGTCATAATATAACATTATGTTTTTATAATTTATAGCCTTAAATGCAGAACTCAGTTCATTATATAATCCGAATGAAAGAGCGAGTAAATTGCTTTGTTCAGATTTTTGTTTTCTTCCTTTTTAAGTTCGGGATCGTCGGCAAGCAGAGCGCTTGCAAAGCGGTGAGCCTCCGTAAGCAATTCAGAATCGGTAAGCGATGCCATTTTCATGTTTGGCAAGCCGTGCTGACGTGCGCCGAAGAAGTCGCCGGGTCCGCGCATCTTGAGATCCTCATCGGCAATTTTGAATCCGTCTGTAGTTTTTGTCATAATTTCCATACGCTTCTTTGCTCCGTCGGTTTTGGCATCGGAAATAAGAATACAGGTCGATTTATACTGCCCTCTGCCGATACGTCCTCTGAGCTGGTGAAGCTGGGAAAGTCCGAACCGTTCGGCATTTTCGATTACCATTATAACGGCATTCGGTACATCCACACCGACCTCGATAACCGTTGTGGCGATCAGCAGCTGTATCTCGCCCGAAACAAAGCGCGACATGACCTCGTCCTTTTGCTTCGGCTTCATTTTGCCGTGAAGAAGCCCGACCTTATAGCCGTTAAAGAATCCTTTTGAAAGATTTTCGGCATAGCTTTCGGCAGCGGCAATATCTTCATCGCCTTCCTCAACAAGCGGACATACGACATATCCCTGTCTGCCCTCGTCAAGGTGCTTTTTAACATAAGTAAACGCTCTTGCCCGGAGCTTGCCGGTGACATAATATGTTTCAATCGGCTGTCTGCCGGGTGGAAGCTCGTCAAGCACGGATACGTCCAAATCCCCGTACAGCATGAGGGCAAGCGTCCTCGGAATCGGAGTAGCAGACATGACAAGGGTGTGGGGATTGGTTCCTTTCTTGCTCAATGCCGCTCTGTGCTTTACGCCGAAGCGATGCTGCTCATCGGTTATAACAAGTCCGAGAGAGTCAAATTCCACATCGTCCTGAATGAGGGCATGAGTTCCTATGATAAGCTGAGTTTCACCGTCTTTCAAACGCTGCTTTATCGCTCTTTTGTTTGCTGCCGTGACGGATCCTGTAAGCAATTCGGCATGAATATCCGTATTTTTAAAGAAATTTTGGCAGGTTCTGAAATGCTGCTGTGCAAGAATTTCGGTCGGTGCCATAAACGCACACTGATAGCCATTCTTGACAACGGTGTAGATCAACGCGGCGGCAACGGCTGTTTTTCCC
>DNGF01000187.1:1979-14372 GCA_003486665.1 Oscillospiraceae bacterium | reverse complement strand
CGACATCGCCCTGCAGCAATCGGTTCATGGTTATTCCCGATGTCATTTGCCTTATGCTTTCGCTTACCGCGCGATCCTGTGCGCCTGTCATTTTGAACGGCAAAAGGCGCTTGAATTCATCGGTATAATCATTTGATATTGCAACGGGCGTTGTTTCCTTTCGGTTGCCTTTTAGCTTCATAAGCCCAAGCTGAAAAATAAAAAGCTCTTCAAAAATAACTCTGCGCCGCGCCTCGTTAAGCATATCGGCATTTGTCGGCAGATGCAGCTCTCGAATCGCCTTGTTGATCTCCATAAGGCAGAGCTTATCCCTGAGCGACTGAGGCAGACAATCGGTAAAATAATTATCGCCTTGTGAGAAAACCTGTCGTATCAGCTTTTCGATATACTTTGAGTTTACCCCTGCCGTAAGGTGGTAGATCGAATGTATTCGCTGACCGCTCTCGGCTTTTTCGATCAGGGGCGAGGACATCTCACGGCGGTGAAAATTTCCTCCGACCTTTCCGTAAAACAGATATTCCTTGCCTGCTTCGAGCGATTCTGCGGTATATTTGCTGTTGAAAATCGTGATGTTCAGGAGCGACTCGCCGTCAGTTGCAACCGTCTTGTAGACGGTCATTGCCTTGCTGACCTTTGCACCCCTCGGCTTGTGGTCAACCGTGGCTTTGATACAGCACGGTTCGTCAAACGGAGCCGCGGCAATGCTTGTAACATTGCTCCAGTCCGTGTATTCCCTCGGATAAAAGCGCAAAAGATCTCCGACGGTGAAAATGCCGAGCTTTCCCAAAATCTTTGCTCTTTTTTCACCGACACCCTTAAGGTATTGTATGTTGGTGGATATGTCCATCATTGCGCCGTCCATTCATTTATATTTGCAAAGCAGTCGCCGGGAACGGTCTTGATCTCGTTTTTGATTTTTTCGGAGCTGACGGTGATTCCCTGCCTGAACGCGAGAGGTATAAAGGGCATCTCATCAGAAAATGAACCGATCAGGGCTTGCAGATTTGCCTGCCCGCTGAGATATTTTCCGTAGACCGCGGATGTTTTGTTTTTCTCGGAAATGCCGTATCTCAATCCGCCTTTTTCAGAGAAGAAGCGAGAAAGACC
Source organism: Oscillospiraceae bacterium (assembly GCA_003486665.1). Taxonomy (GTDB): domain Bacteria; phylum Bacillota; class Clostridia; order Oscillospirales; family Acutalibacteraceae; genus CAG-488. Next base: position 13,265 of record DNGF01000187.1, on the reverse strand, counting down.
GAAGCTGTTTGAAAGCTCTGTTTCGCCGATATACATATCGAAGCTTTCGCCGGTTATAGCAGAAACATAATCCGAATATGATACCTCTTTGATGGTGATTTTAATGTTGATGCTTTCAAGGGCCTGCTGAATTCCTCTCGCAAGCGAGCGGCGGAAATCATTTTCACTGTTTACAAGTAACGTGAAATTCATCACCTTATCGTTATTGTATCTTGCTCCCGAATCGTTGATCTCGGAATATCCTACGCTTTCAAGAAGACTGACTGCATTTTCCTTCTTGATGTCGAGAGTCGGAAGAGCGCAGCCCTTAAGCTTGCCGTAGGATGGATGGAAGGGGAGCGCTGTCGCAACGGCACAGCCCGCAAATGAAACAGAGGCAAGCTCCGTTCTGTCGAGTGCAAGAGCGATTGCACGGCGTACTCTCGGTTCCGCTAAAGCGCCGCTGTCGGAATTAATACCGATATACACAAAATCCGTAAGCTCAACATTTCCGCTGACCTTTGTGAACTTAGTGTATTTTCCGCTGTCAAAGTTGTCGGCATAAAAGTCGATTTTGTTAAGATCATAAAGACTGCTGAATGATTCGGAAGCCGAAATATCCACAAGTCCTATTTTTGCATATGTCGGCATATATTTGCCAAGACGGTTTTTGTTGTATTGAAGATATTTACTTTCTCCGTTCGAAACAAATGTATAGCGTCCGCTTCCGACAGGGATTTTGGCGGTATAGCCGCTTGCCGAAGATGCTGTCGTTTCCTCCTCCTCGCCGTCCTCACTCGGAACGGTTGTAACTTCCTTTTCCGTATATGAGCCGTCCTTTACGATCGGGAAAATCAGATTAGCCGCTTCGGAATCGTTAGGAGAAATCAGAGTAAAAACAACGGAATATGTACCGTCGGCCGCCGCTTCACTGATGTTTTCGAGATATCCGGCATAGGAAACGCTGTCTTTTGCCCGATTAAATGAGTAAACTATATCCTTTGAGGTAAGGGGTGATGAATCGGTAAATTTAATGTTGTTTTTAATTTTGACTGTGAGAGTTGTGTCCGAAACGGTTGCCGATTCGGCAATCACGGCGCTTTCCTTAAAGGTGTTGTCAACGGTGAAAAGCGAATCGTAGATCAAATGCGAAACATATTTGTTCATTGAGTTGACGGCTCTGTACGGATCGAGCGAGTCGGTACGCATATACGGAACCGTAAAGCCTATCTCGTCAATAGGCTCGACGTCCTTTGATTTTCCAAGATTAGAAATAGTATCCATTACCGATTTGCCGCCGCTGCACGCGCAAAGGGAAAGAATAACGGCAAAACAAACAATTACCGCAACTGATTTTTTTGCAATTTTAAACATCGTATTACTCCCTTGATTTTATATCTATTGCTTCAACCGCAACGGCTTTGCCGGTCGATTCGTCAATTTCAAATATACATCCGCTTATCACAATGCCGTCGTCCTTTGCCTTAAAAACGGTAGGCATACCTGTTTTCAGTGAACGGATTATACAGTCAGGCTCGATTCCGAGGACAGAATTTTCGCTTCCGCACATTCCTATGTCGGTTATGTATCCCGTGCCTTGCGGAAGAATTTGCTCATCGGCTGTTCTTACATGAGTGTGGGTACCGAAAAATGCCGAAACAGGTCCGTCGGCATAAAAGCCCAAAGCTCTTTTTTCGCCCGTGGCTTCTGCATGAAAGTCAACAACCTTAATCCTGCAGTCCTTGATTTCTTCAATCGCTCTGTCAAGGCTGTCAAAAGGGTTGGCAAAGCTCGAATTGAAAAAGGCATTGCCGATAAGATTGATAACCCCGACACGGTATTTGCCCATGTCGATTATTCCGATTCCTTTTCCGGGACATGAGCTGTGCATATTATACGGTCTTAAGCAGAATCGGTTCTCATCGAGGTAATCCGCAGCTTCGCGTCTGCGAAAAACGTGATTCCCGGTCGTTATCAGATCAACTCCGGAGGAAAAGAGGCTCTCCGCCGAGTCGGGGGAAATGCCGTTGCCCTTTGCCGAGTTTTCGCCGTTGGCTATACACACATCAATGCGGTATTGTCTTTTTATTTTAGGAAGATTTTTCAGCAGCGCTTCACAGCCGGAATCGCTCACAACATCTCCCAAAGCAAGCAGTTTCAAATCAATCACACTTTCAAAGAGAAAAATAGTTAGTCGGTCAATTCGCACGCATCAATTGCGCGGTGTTACTTTTACATTATATCAAATATAATATAATTTGTATAGAAAAAATAAAAAAATTATTGACATATTGCGGATTAAACAGTAAAATTAATTTAGATATCGGGCTTATATCAGCATGGGCTTGATTTATTAATTCTTAACAAAGGGGATAGTAACCGTATGAAAATGATTAAAAGAATTGTTGCAGCAGTATTAGCGATCGTAATGACTCTTTGTATTTTTGCCGTTTCGGCTTCCGCCGCGCCTGCCGCACCTGAATTTAAGCTCTCGATAAAGAGTCAGACGAGTAACACGGTCGTTTTTGAATTGGCTCTTCTGAAGGGATCTTTTAATTCTTTTGACGTTGAAATCAAAGTTTCCGGACCCATCGGCAGCTGTAAGGAAATAAAAATGACGAGCGAAATGATGAGTTTAAAGAACAGCGTCGAGAGCGGAGGCAATGCGTTTATCCCTATGACCAATATTAAAACATCCATGATCTCATTCGTTTCGACAAAGACGATAAGCAGTGGGATCCCGATGTTCTTGATTACATATTCAAAAAGCTCAAAGAACGTTACCCTTTCCGACTACAGAGCGGTATTTTCAAGCTGCGCTCTTACATCGGGCGATCAGAATATCGACCTTACATCAAAGGTTAAGGTAATTACGGGCTATATCGAGTTTAAGAATGATTCCGTAAGCGCGAACTATAAGCAGACAAAGAAGATCGAGTATGATTCAAACTACGCGGCTAATCAGATCAAGTGGGAGTCGTCAAATACAAAGGTTGCAACCGTTGACGAGAACGGAAATGTCAAGACAGTCGGCACCGGATCGGCAAAAATTACCGCAAAGAGTGTTGACGGAAAAGCAAGCGCCGAGTGTAACGTTACCGTAAAATATTCGTGGTGGCAGTGGATTATAGTGATCGTTCTTTTCGGCTGGATTTGGTATTAATATCATTTCGGATAAATAGTTAAAGCTCCGAGGTTTAAACCTCGGAGCCTTTTTATGCTATAAAATCAGAACGGAAGAATTTCCTTAACCTTTGCGGCAACCTCTTTGATCTTGGCTGTTCCGTCTTCAACCATTTTCTTGGTTGCAATGGCGGAATAACCGTCACATGAACCGATCTCCTGGGCTGTAAGGCTGTCGATCATAAGAGCCATTTTAATAAACGATATTGTCTGCTCGTACATAAGCTCTGCGTCGAATTTGTCCATCTCGTGATTGTCGCTGATAACGCAGAGGCAATCCGGAGCGGTAACAAGCGCTATCTCCGGAATTCCGCAGTTGAAAAGCGGCTGACCCTCGCCGAAGTGGAGAAGATTATGTCCTCTGAGCGTAAGGGTATATACCTTTTTGCGGTCTTCAAGCGACTTGAAATAGATGTCGTCCATCATCTTGTTGCCCGTGTAAACGATCTCGGTTTCAACATCGCCCGTCTGTCTGTATTCGCCGTTTTCATCGGTTTTCCACATCTTGCAGCCGAGATGCTCAACGGAAAGTCCGGCAACGGCTTTGAGATGGCCCTCTTTGCCGTCCCAGTGGCTTCTGTGAGCGGTCAGCCATTTTGAGGTCGCCTGAACTCCGCCGCCGTCAATATTCTTGAAATTCGGAAGTCTGAAGTGACCCGTTACGAAAACGAAAATATGTGTCCTTTTAAGCGGCTTATCCTTAAGATATTTGATCATTGCGAGCATCGCGATCGGTCCGTTTTCCTCAATGCAGTTTGTACCGTCGGTGTGGGTGTTGATGATTACGCTTTCGCCCTCTTCCTCGCCGTCAAGCACGCACCAGAAGGACTCGGTTTTTGCGTATTCGTCGATTATGCCTTCAAGAGTGAGCGTTGCAAATGCGCCTTTTTCCGCTTCCTCGATGACCTTTTGACCGTTCTTTGAATTGACCCAAACGGCGGGAATTCCCTGATAGTCAAGAATGAAGGGAAGATACTGACCTTCGATGCAGTCGTCGTTTATACCTTTCCAGATACAGATTACGCCCTTTGCGCCTGCAAGCTTTGCCATCTTAAGGAACGGGAAGTTTACAAATGCCGTTGCAACAGGTCCGTTATAGTGGCTCGGAAGCTTCAGCCCTTCGGGAATGCTTCTTTCGCGCTCGTTAAAGGCGATCTCGCTCGGCAAAAAGTCAAGCTCGTTGACCTCAACGACTGCGATTTTATCCGTTGCGTTGAGATAGCCGACGTGCTTTTCTTTAACGAGTGTCATCTGTGCCGTAACGGCCTCGGCGGGAGTTCTGCCGGAATAGGGGAATGCCGAAGAAATTGGAACCTCGAATTCCTCGTCAAGATCCTTGATTACGAGCTTTTTGTTTGTTTCCTCCCAGCGCATGAAGCGGCTGGGGTCGGAAAATGTTTCGATGCCCATATCGTGTATCTGACTCTTAAGGTATTTAATGAAATTTCTTTGAGCCTTTGTGCCGGTCAGACGAACACCGAAAGAATTCATCTTTTCGACCTCTTGCTGCAAAAGTTCGGGTGAAGTAATGTTTGACATATCAATTTCCATATTTATCTGCCTCCTTTATTTGCTTGTGATATTATACTATATTAAACCATTATTTTTCAACAGCAAACCGCGAAGATTGTTGTTTTTCTTACAATTTGTTTAAATTGTTGATTTTTAGTTTAAAACATAGTAGAATTTAAGCGGCAAATACACAGAAAAGGACTGTTTAAATGAAATACACAACTCTGCTGCTTGATCTTGACGAAACTCTTTTTGATTTCTCAAGGTCGGAGAGAAATGCGATAGACAGGCTCATGGAAAAGTACGGAATTCCCGTAACCGAGGAAAACCGCAGATTGTACTCGTCTATAAATGATGAAAAATGGAAAAAGCTTGAGAGGGGAGAGCTGACAAGACCTCAGCTTTTTCGCGAAAGATTTGCCGATTTTTTTGAAAAAACAGGCGTGACGGCGGACACGGTCGAAGCCAATCTTTCTTATATGCGCTTCCTCTCGCAGGCGGGTTTCATCCTTGACGGCGCACTTGAAGCCTGTGAAAAGCTCAGCGAAAATTATATGCTTTATCTTGTTACGAACGGAACAAAAATCGTTCAGAACGGCAGGCTGAACGGCTCGCCGATCATGAAATACATAAAGGACGTTTTTATTTCGGAAGAGATCGGCTTCAACAAGCCGCAGAAGGAATATTTTGACTATGTTCTTGAACATATCGAAGAAAAGGACAAAAGTAAAATTCTCGTTGTCGGCGATTCGCTATCCTCGGATATTGCCGGCGCAATAAGCAGCGGACTTGATTCCTGCTGGGTGAACAGAAAAAATCAGAATACCGAAAGCGGAGCAACCTACACAATAAGCTGTATAACGGAGATATTTGAGGTGCTGCCTTAACAATTTGTAAAATATTTCCAACCGGATTATTGTATGATGTTGCCATAAAATTTTAATTGTATATTGATTTTACACATAATTTTTGGTATTATAAACTTGTTAACCGACAAATAAACAATAAACGGTTACTCTTGATAAAACATAACGGAGGTTATTTTATGAAACTTTCAAAGAAGATCATTTCCGTAATTCTTTGCGTGATTATGGTTTTCACCATGTCGGCTGTTGCGATAACGGCTAATGCGAAGAATGACGTTACACCGGTCGTTTTTATTCCCGGTATCGGTCAGTCGCAGACCTATAAGTATGACGACGACGGCAATGAGATCGCAAGCTGGAATATGCTCCATGTCAACACGGATTTTGCGAGCTTCTCAATTATTGACTGGGTCAAGATGATTCGTCTTGTTGCAGGTCTTATTGTAACGATTGCGGCTCAGCGCGATGTTGTTTCCGAGAGCGCGATCAAGGGTGCGCTTGAGGTTCTTTTCGTTGACCATCTCAGGAAGGACGACGGCACATTCGTAAATAACGTTGTAACACCGAATTATCCATGTCCGATTTCGGGATATAACGAGGATGCAAGAGGAATTTTTGACAGACGTATTCCGTGTCAGGCTCTTGTTGACGAGATCGGCGAGGACAATGTTTACTGCTACAACTATTCGATTTTCTCAAACACATTTGAAAATGCAAAGGGTCTTAACGATTACATAGAAGACGTTGTTCTTCCGCAGACAGGCTCGGATAAGGTTATCCTTGTTCCGATGAGCATGGGCGCAAGCGTTGTTAATAACTACCTCAACCTCTATCCCGACGCGGGCAGAGTTGAGAAGATCATCAGCGTTGTAGGCGCATGGCAGGGCAGCGATGTTTTTGCAGACCTGATGCTTGCCGACTTTGACGAGAATGCTCCTGATATGGTTTATACCGAGGCTATTCAGCAGATCGGCGTTGACGCTATGACGGGTTCGCTTATCAATATTGCTGCAAGAATTCTTCCTAAGCAGGAAGTGGACAACCTTCTTTATGATATCATTTCCGCTTTTGTAAAGACGCTTATCGTTCCGAACACTTCGCTCATTTCTCTCTGTCCTCCCGACAGATACGAGGAGTTTGCAGACAAGTATCTTCAGGGTGAGGAACTTGCCGAAACAAAGGCTCAGACGGACAGCTATGCAAAGGCACAGCGTGAGCTTAAGGAAAGACTTGAGTACCAGCAAGAGAAGTATGGCACAGAGCTTTACTTCATCGCAGGCTACAACCTCGGCTTCGGCGGCGGCAGCGGAGATTTTGGATTCTTTAAGTTCTTCGAAACTCAGGATTCAACAAACTCCGATGAGGTTATCGAGATTTCTTCAACGGCTCCCGGCACATCTTATGTTCCGGCAGGCACATCCTTCAGCGATGAGTATATCGCCGATCCGTCACATCATGTTTCACCCGACGGCTCAATTGATACCTCAACGGCTTATTTTGAGAAGACAACATGGTATTTCAATAAGCAGTTCCATGAGCTTACAAACAACAATATCGCACTCAACCTTGCTTACGATATTGCAATGAATAAGGTAAAGAGCATTGACGACTGCAAGGATACATATCCCCAGTTCAACAATGTAAGAAACCTTAAGAAGCTTAACCGCTATCTCGGCGATGCGGAGCAGGTCTTTAAGCTTGGCGTACTTTCCGCAGAGGACGACGCAAGGGTTAAAAATAAGGTTGCCGAAGCAAAGGCACTTGCTGCAAATACGGTTATCGTTCCCGAAAATGACGATAAGATGACAGAGGAGCTTCGCGCTCTTATGGCTGAGCTTGTTGCCAAGTATAACCTTGCGACAGAAGAAGTCAAGGAACAGCTTGATTACGACGGACTCATGAGAGGCGACTATAAGCCTGCTTCCGAGCCGGACAAGACAACGGTTGTTCTTACCACGGCGCTCGGAGCGGTTGCCAAGCTCATGACACTTATCTTCGGTAAAAAGGGCTTCGGCGATTTTTGGAGCTTTATATTCTGAATTAAACAGCCTCTCCTTGAAAACAGGGGAGGCTTTTGTCTGCTTACGCTGCAAGCTTTTTAATAAAATTTTTTGTTCGTGCAATAATTCATGCCGTCAAAACGTGTTATAGTTGAAAGGGGGCAATATCATGATATTTTTTATGTCGGGAAAGGACGCTTTCCCATACGCATTCTCTCAGTTTACGGATACGGTCTACCGTGTCGCGGTACATAATTCGGCAAGAACAGCGGATGCGGAGGACATTACGCAAAGTGTGTTCGTAAAGCTCCTTGAGAGTGAAAAGGCTTTCAGAGGTACCGAACATCTCAAAGCGTGGCTTATCCGCGTTACGATCAATCTTTGCCGTGACGAATTGAGGAAAAATGCAAACATTGTGCTTTGCGAAGCTCCGCTGCCGAAGAATGCGGCAGAAAAAGAGGATTCCGTCATAGAAGCGGTCAGAGCATTGCCCGAAAACTACCGCAATGCGGTTTATCTTCATTATTATGAGGGTTACTCCGCCAAGGAGATCGGAAAAATTCTTGACGCAAAGCCGAATACCGTACTTTCATGGCTCAGCCGCGGCAGAGCCATGTTAAAAGAAGAAATGATCGGAGGTTTTGATGATGAATAAAACAGATTACATCAGAGAAGTCGATGAGCTTCACGCTCCCGATTCGCTCAAGGATAAGATATCGCAGCTGAAACCGACTCGCTCGGCAAAGCCTAAAAAGGGCAAAAGGATCACGGCGATTATCGCTGCCTGTCTTGCCGTTGCGGTTTTGGTCGGCGGAGCTTACGGAGCAGGTTCGTCGCTTTCCAAGAATAAATCTACAAATGAAATACACGACGAAAGCTCGTACATCCATAATTACTCAAACGGTTCAAGTGAGGATACGATTGAAACCGGTAAAACTAACGGATCTCCTGACGGTACGAATCCGACGTCGCAGAAGCTTATTAAGACAGCTTCTGTCAGCATTGAAACGAAGAACGCCGATGAATTGATTAAGAAAATTAACGCTCAGGTCGGTTCGGTTAAGGGCTATACCTCATCACTGAGCCAGAGCAAGCATGGCGAATATATGACGATTGAAACAGCGGTCAATGTTCCTGCGGAAAAGCTTGACGAGTTCATTGAATATCTTGAAAAAGCAGGTACAATTACAGCCAGAAACATTAGAACTTCGGATGTTACAAATGACTATACCGATACCGAGAGTCAGATTACCGCGCTTGAAACGGAAGAAAAAGCCTTGCTCGGCATACTTGCAAAATGCGAAACCGTTCAGGATACCATGGATGTTCAGGACAGACTCGCACAGGTCAGAGGAGAGCTTGAATCGCTCAGATCGCAGAAGAAAAATTACGATCAGCGCATTGCTTATTCGGAAATCTCAATCAGCATTTCCGAGGTTGAGCGAGTGAAGAAAAATCCGTCAAGCTTCGGCTCGCAGGTCAGTGAAAAATTCTCCGAGAGTCTTTACAATATCGGACAGTTTTTCAGAAATCTCGGCATATTTGTCCTCGGCGCAAGCCCTTATCTTGTAATTGCCGCCGTTGTGATTGCGGTTGTGATCATAATTGTGAAGAAAAAGAGAAATAAAAAGTAAGAGAATATAATTATCCGACCTTCAAACGAGGGTCGGATTTTTTGCTGTATAATAAAAGCTATATTTTTGCTGATATTCCCGATTTTTGCCGCATAAAATATATTATATTTTGTTCTTTGTCCGTTGACTAAAGGGGACATTTGTGGTATGCTTTATATGGAGAAATATGAGGGAAAAATAAAAATTTTTCTAAGGTAAAGGAGCATCGTTATGGACTACAAAGAAAAGTATCAGCAGTGGCTCGGTTTTGATGAAGATACAAAGGCAGAGCTTCTTGCAATCACCGACGAAAAAGAAATAGAGGACAGATTTTATAAAGATCTGGAGTTTGGTACAGGCGGACTCAGGGGAATCATGGGCGCAGGTGCCAACAGAATGAACAAATATACAGTAAGCAAAGCTACGCAGGGACTTGCCGATTATCTTAAAGCCGAATTCAAGGGCGAAAAGAGTGTAGCAATTGCTCATGATTCAAGAAATAATTCAAGACAGTTTGCAATATATGCTTCCGAGGTTCTCTGTGCAAACGGAATTAAGGTTTATCTCTACGATACTCTTATGCCCACCCCGGTTCTTTCCTTTACGGTAAGGCATCTTGGCTGCACGGCGGGCGCAGTTGTTACCGCCAGCCACAACCCGAAGGAATACAACGGATACAAGATTTATGATGAAACGGGCTGTCAGCTTTGCCCCGATCAGGCAAATAAGGTTATCGGATATGTCAATGCAATAGAGGATCTTAAGGCTGTACCTCACATGGACCTTGAAGAAGCCGCAAAGAAAGGACTGTATCAGCCCATCGGCACAGAGGTGCTTGACGCATTCCTCAAAGAGGTTAAGAAGCAGTCGCTTTACGAAGAGCCTTCGGATATAAAGATCGTTTACACTCCGCTCCACGGCACGGGCAACATTCCGGTAAGAAGAATTCTTGAGGGTATGAATGTTTCGGTTGTTAAGGAACAGGAGCTTCCGGACGGAAACTTCTCAACTGTTCGTTCGCCGAACCCGGAGGAGAAGGACGCTCTTACACTTGCTCTTAAGCAGGCTGAAAGAGAGGGTGCGGATTTTGTCTTCGGCACCGACCCCGACTGTGACCGTATAGGCGCAGGCGTTAAGCATGACGGCAAGTATGTGCTTATTACGGGCAACCAGATGGGCGCACTCCTTGTTAATTTTGTACTCAATATGAAAAAGGATTCGCTTAACAGCAAATCGACCCTTGTCAAGACTATTGTTACAAGCGAGCTTGGCGCGAACATTGCAAGAAGCTTCGGTCTTCAGGTTGCCGAAACGCTCACCGGCTTTAAATATATCGGAGATCAGATCAACAGATATGAGAAGTCGGGTGACAGAGAGTTCGTTATCGGATATGAGGAGAGCTATGGCTACCTTGTCGGCACACACGCGAGAGATAAGGATGCCGTTGTTTCTTCAATGCTTGCTTGTCAGATGGCTGCTTACTATTATAATCAGGGCAAGACTCTCATTGACGCTCTTAACGATATTTACGATAAGTACGGCTATTACCTTGACGCACTTGATACATTTGTACTCAAGGGAATTGAGGGCGCGCAGAAGATACAGAGCCTTATGACCGAGTTCCGCGAGAACGGCAGCAAGTTCTTTGACGGAATTAAAGAGATTATAGATTTCTCAAAGGGAGTTGCGGATCTGCCGAAGGAAAATGTTCTCAAGTATATTTTTGAAGACGGCTCATGGCTTGCCATCAGACCGTCAGGAACAGAGCCGAAGCTTAAGGTCTACTACTCAATTCAGGATAAGAGCAGAGAAAATGCCCATGCCCGCCTTGAAGCCGTAAAGGCAAAGCTCCACGAGATTATCAATGGCTGATATCCAAACTGCACAGGCACGTCCGCAAGGCTTTTGATTTGACAGGGGTCTGCGTTTGGGACGGCAAACCGAAATATACGAATTTGCAATTAATTTTCGGCGGGAATCAACTATTGCTTATTTAATTGGAATCAACTATCGTTTTTGTTGACAAATCGGCGATCGTTATGTTATAATGATCGCCGACACATATGCCGGTGTGGCGGAATAGGCAGACGCAAGGGACTTAAAATCCCTCGATGGCAACATCGTACCGGTTCA
>DNGF01000187.1:1475-1965 GCA_003486665.1 Oscillospiraceae bacterium | reverse complement strand
CAAGTCCGGTCACCGGCACCAAGCTGAAAACCGAACGTTTTACCAAAAGGTGAAGCGTTCGGTTTTTGCTTTTGCTATGTATTTTTATGTATTTTAAAGTTAAAGTGCGTGGTGGGCTATGCTGCGCTTGAAGGCTGATGAAGCATCATATTCTCTTAATCAGCTCTTCGCAAAGCCTGCCGAGTTGTTCCATCGTTAAGGCTTCCGCTCTGACAGTAGGAGAAAGTTCGGCGGCTTCAATCGCCTCAATAACAGTCGGCTTCGGGATCCCCGTGCCGGCGCTTATGCCGTTTGATGCTGTCTTTCTACGTTGGCTGAACGCGGCTTTTACCATTGAGAAGAAAAACCTTTCATCGCTGACCTCAATCGGCGGATTTTTCAGAATATCGAGTCTGATAACAGCGCTGTCAACATTCGGCGAGGGCATGAATGAGCCTCTCGAAACGTCAAAAAGCTTCTGTGCCTCGGAATAATAATTGACCGCAACCGT
>DNGF01000187.1:0-1413 GCA_003486665.1 Oscillospiraceae bacterium | reverse complement strand
CCGGCGCAAAGTCTTACTGCCGCTTCCTTCTGAACCATTACGGTAACGGATTCAATTTTCAGCCTGCTTTCGAGTAAACGCATGATAACGGGGGAGGTTATATAATAGGGGAGATTGGCGCACACAACAACAGGCATATCGCCGAATTCCTCCTCAAAAATTTTATGAAGGTCAACCTTGAGAATATCACCGTTAATTATTTTAACGTTGTCGAATTCACCGAGTGTTTCGTCAAGCACGGGCAGAAGTCTTGTATCAAGCTCAACGCAAACTACCTTGTCGGCACGCTTTGCAAGCTCGGCGGTCAGCACGCCGATTCCTGCGCCGACCTCAAGTACGCCCACGCCCTCTCTTGCTCCGCCCTCCTCGGCGATTCTCGGACAAATGCCGGGATTGATTATAAAGTTCTGACCGAGCGCCTTGGAAAAGGTGAAGCCGTGACGGCCCAAAACGGATTTTATAACGCTTATATCTGATAAATTATTCATAAATACCTCTTTAAAATATTGCATTTTGAATTGAAACCATATATAATATTACAGTATATGATAAATTTTGTCAATGAGGGTGATCTTATGAAAATTTTGGTAACAGGCGGAGCAGGCTATATCGGTTCTCATACTTGCGTTGAATTGCTCAATGCGGGCTATGAGGTAGTGATTCTCGATAACTTTTATAACAGCTCACCCGAAGTACTCAAAAGAATTAAGGAGCTTACAGGAAAGGAGTTCACCTTCTGCGAGTGTGATATCAGAGATCGAAAGGGTCTTGATAAGGTTTTTGCCGAGAACAAGATCGACGCTGTAATTCACTTCGCAGGACTCAAGGCTGTAGGCGAGAGCGTCAGAAAGCCGCTTGAATACTATGAAAACAATGTCGGCGGTACGGTAACTCTGTGCGAGGCAATGCGTGACGCAGGCTGCAAAAAGATAGTTTTCAGCTCATCGGCTACCGTTTACGGAATGAACAATCCGTCGCCGCTCAATGAAACAATGAAGATCGGCGGCACGACCAACCCCTACGGCACAACAAAGTATATGATCGAGCTTATACTTCAGGATCTTTATACCTCGGATAACGATTGGAGCGTTGCGCTTCTTCGTTACTTCAATCCGATCGGCGCACACGAGAGCGGACGTATCGGTGAGAACCCGAACGGAATTCCGAACAACCTTATGCCCTATATCACTCAGGTTGCGGTCGGAAAGCTTGATCATCTCAACGTTTTCGGCAATGATTATGACACTCCCGACGGAACGGGCGTTCGTGACTACATTCATGTTGTTGACCTTGCGCTCGGACATATCAAGGCTGTTGAAAAGATTGCTGATTCAAAGGGCGTTTGCATCTATAATCTAGGAACGGGCGTCGGCTACAGTGTTCTTGATGTTGTAAAGGCTTTTGAAAAGGCGA
>DNGF01000211.1:7476-10567 GCA_003486665.1 Oscillospiraceae bacterium | reverse complement strand
GGTCGGACGGGGAGAAAATTACCGTCTGCGGCGGCTTGAAAGCTGGGGAATATGAGGTCCCCGGAAATATCAGCAGCCAGTTTATAACGGGTCTTATGCTTGCTCTTCCGACTCTTAAAGGCGACAGCGTAATAAGGCTTACGACCGAGCCTGAGAGTCTTTCTTACATTGACATGACGGTTGCTTCGCTTGCGGCATTCGGCATTGTTATTGAAAAAAGAAATGAGCGAGAATGGTTCATAAAAGGCTCTCAGAAGAGAAAAAGTCCGGGTATAATAAATGTTGAAGCGGACGAGTCGGGTGCAGCATTTTTCGGCGCGCTGAATTACATCGGCGGAGATGTTAAGCTCGATAATCTCAACGAAAATACCTGCCAGGGCGATAGGGTATGGAGATCTCTTTTCCCGATGCTGAAATCGGGAAGACCCGAAATTTCAATCAAGGACTGCCCAGACCTCGGACCCATACTTATGGCGCTTGCCGCCTGCCTTAACGGCGTAACGCTTACCGACACGGCAAGGCTTAAGATCAAGGAGAGCGACCGCGGCAGCGCAATGGCGCAGGAGCTTCAAAAGCTCGGTATTGATGTTACGGTCAATGAAAATTCGATAACCGTTGACCCGTCCGGAATTCATGCTCCGAGCGAAGCGCTTGACGGTCATAATGATCACAGAATCGTAATGTCGCTTGCAATTGTACTGACAGTGTTCGGCGGCAAAATCAACGGAGCGCAGGCGGTTTCAAAGAGTATGCCGCAGTTTTTCACAATGCTTAATTCCCTCGGAATAGAAACAGAAGAAGGTTAATATGAAACAGATAAACAACAAAACAAAAATACTCATAGTCGGACTCGGACTTATCGGCGGCAGCTATGCGAAGGCACTGACGAAAAAGGGATATAAGGTGAGGGCGATTACCCTTGACAGCAGCGATATAGAATATGCCATAGATAAGGGCTTCCTTGAGGACGGCACAACGGCGGTCACAAAGGAATATCTCGCATGGGCGGACGTCATCGTTTTCTCCCTTTATCCGCACACCTTTATCGAGTGGCTGAAAAAATACGGCTCGATGATTAAGAAGGGTACGCTTTGTACCGACGTAACAGGTGTTAAAAGCTGCATTCTCGCGGACGCTCAGGCTCTCATGCCTGATGGGGTTGAATTCATTGCCGCACACCCGATGGCAGGACGTGAGAGAAGCGGAGTAAGGCACAGCGATGAAACGGTTTTCCACGGCGCAAACTATATCGTTGTCCCGACCGAAAAAAATTCCGAGGAAGCGATAGAATGCTGCAAAAAGCTCGGCGAGGAGCTTGGATTTTATCGTATCAGCGTGCTTGACGCGGAGTCGCACGACCGAATGATCGCTTTTCTTTCTCAGCTGACCCACTGTATTGCCGTTTCGCTAATGTGTACCAATGACACTCCGGGCTTTGAGGCTTACACGGGCGACTCGTTCCGTGATCTTACAAGAATTGCAAAAATCAACGGCGAGATGTGGAGTGAGCTTTTTATAAGAAACAAGCAATTTCTGCTTGAAGAAATGGATAACTTCATCAGTCAGTTCACGGCACTTCGTAATATGCTCGCCGATGAGGATAAAGAGGGTATGTGCGAAATGATGAAAATTTCCACGCAAAGAAGAGAAAAATTCGATAAGCCGAAAGTAAATAAGTAAATTAAAGCAAAGGATTGATATATTATGAACATGAAATTCTACCACAAGCTGCCGATACCTCAGGACGTAAAGGCACACTATCCCGTAACCGACAGCATGAAGGCAGTCAAGGCAAAGCGGGATAAGGAGATCAAGGACGTTTTTGAGGGTAAGAGCGACAAGTTCCTGCTTGTTATAGGTCCCTGCTCGGCGGACAGAAACGATTCGGTTCTCGACTACATCGGCAGACTGAAGAGGGTCAGCGAACAGGTTGAGGATAAGATCATCATTATACCGAGAATTTATACAAACAAGCCGAGAACAACCGGCGACGGCTACAAGGGTATGCTTCATCAGCCGAACCCTTTGCACAGCCCCGATATGCTCAAGGGCATCGTTGCGATCCGTGAGCTTCACATGAGTTCACTCAGAGATTACGGACTTTCCTCTGCGGACGAGATGCTCTATCCCGACAACCACAGGTATCTTTCCGATTTGCTTTCATATGTTGCCGTAGGCGCAAGATCGGTTGAAAATCAGCAGCACAGACTTACGGCGAGCGGACTCGATGTTCCCGTAGGACTTAAAAATCCGACGGGCGGCGATCTTTCAATCATGATGAATGCAATTACGGCAGGTCATCACAGCCACACCTTTATCTATCGCGGCTGGGAGGTTGAGAGCCTCGGCAATCCGCTCTCTCATGCGATCCTCAGAGGCTTCCAGACAACGGACGGTCAGAATGTTTCGAACTATCACTACGAGGATCTTGTTAAGCTCAACGAGCTTTATCAGAAGTCGGGACTTGAAAATCCCGCCGTTGTTGTTGATACCAACCATGCGAACTCAGGCAAAAAGTTCAGAGAACAGCCGAGAATTGCGCTTGACGTTATCCACAGCATGAAAGAGAACCCCGATATAAGAAAGCTTTGCAAGGGACTCATGATCGAGAGCTACATTGAAGACGGTGCGCAGAAGACCGACGGCGGCGTTTACGGTCAGTCCATTACCGATCCATGCCTTGGCTGGGAAAAGACGGAAAAGCTTATTTTCGAGATCGCCGACAAGCTGTAAAATTAAGATAATCTGCCGCGGTGCTTTGCTGCGGCAGATTTTTATGCTAATTCATTTTTATTGCGTAATGAAGAGTCTGTTTTTTGCGCTTGTATGTTGAAATATGACAGCGGTTATGCTATAATTCAATCCAAAGCGTCTTTTGACAATGCAGCTTTAATGTTGATTGACACCGAGCTGCCTGTATATTATTATATAGAACAAACAAAGAGTAATAAGGAGATCGGATATGAACAATTTTGATGCACCTTCGGTAAGAGAACTGCTTGACAACGGCGCCGAGAAATACGGCGACGCGACATTTATCAAGTTTATCAGAGATGACAAGATTGAAGAAAGAAGCTTCAAAAAGGTCAGG
>DNGF01000211.1:4302-7460 GCA_003486665.1 Oscillospiraceae bacterium | reverse complement strand
AGACAGCCTTGCCGTTTGCCGCTGGATCAGAAGTCTTTCCGAGAAGAGAATGCACATTGCGATAATCGGAAAGTCCAATTACGAGTACATAACCTGCCTTTCCGGTATTCTTGTCAGCGGCAATGTTGCCGTTCCTTTTGCACCCGACATTTCCGTTACGGAGGCGGCGGAGCTTTTTAAGCGTGCCGATATTGAAATGCTTCTTTATGAAGCTGAATTTGCCGAGAATGCCGAGAAGCTCAAGGAGCTTTGTCCTTTCCTCAAGTTTGCCGTTAATCTCGGCGACCTCAGCGAGTTTGACAGAATTTACAGCGACTATTCCGAGGAGTCCGAATACGCGTCACTTTCGGATATAAAGGTAGACAAGAACGCCTGCTGTGTTATTATATTTACTTCCGGCACTACGGGGGTTAAAAAGGGTGTAGAGCTTTCAACGCTTGCTCTTGTCGGAAATATCATGTATCACGACTATTGTACGGATATTTTTCTGCCGAACGATGTTTCACTCTCGGTTCTCCCGATGTATCACATTTACTGTTTCTCCGGCGACTATATAAAGAATCTCAAGGACGGACTGCAGGTTTGTCTGAACGGTTCGATGATGGATCTGATCAAGAATCTCAAAATCTTTGAGCCGAAGGTTGTCCGTGTTGTTCCGATGATTGCCCAGACACTTTTACAGCGCGTTAAGGCTATCCTTGCGAGAAATCCCGATACAAGCGTAAAGGACGCTGTTACTCAGGTTTTCGGCAGAAACATCAAGTGGCTTATTTCCGGCGGTGCATATCTCAATCCGGAGCTTATTGATGAATACGAAAAGCTCGGCATTTACCTCAGACAGGGCTACGGTATGACCGAGGCGGGATGCAGAATTTCGGTTCCCGACAACACTGCTTCAAGAGAATCTGTCGGACGTGTGACCGATGTGTGCGAAGCCCGTATTCGGAACGGTGAAATTCAGGTTAAGACCCCGACCGTCATGCTCGGCTACTACAAGATGCCTGAGGAAACGAAAAAGATGTTTACCGAGGACGGATGGCTCAAAACAGGCGATATCGGTGAGCTTACGCCCGATAATCAGCTCTTTATTACGGGCCGAGTCAAGAACCTTATAATTCTTTCAAGCGGAGAGAATGTTTCTCCGGAGGCAATCGAAAAGAAGTTTGCCGATAACGGTCTTGTCAGCGAGGTTCTTGTTTACGGCGAAAAGGACAGAATCGTTGCCGAGATTTACCCGGACTATGAATACGCAAAGCTTGAGGGTATTGACGACATTCAGGGCGAGCTTGAAAAGGCTGTTGACAGAATGAACAAGACGGCAAAGGCTTCACATATTATTTCCGAGGTTCGTGTTCGCACCGAGCCGCTTGAAAAAACGGGAAGCGGCAAGATCAAGAGAAAAGAAACAAAAATCTGAGGAGGCATTTTTATGAGTTCCGTAAATAAGCCTGTTTATCCGCTCATTCCGCCGCAGGAAATGATTCAGTATATGCTCAAATACAGCTTCTTTCACAAGCAGGTCACGCAGATTCCCGATTCGATAATCGTATCTCAGAAGATTGATTTCGATGTCATGACCGAAGCTTTTAATGTTGAGATCGAGCGCAATGACTGTCTTCGTTTGGTTTTCTTTAAGCAGAACAAGAAGATAATGCAGTATTTCCGCGATCCGTACAGAATCGGAAATGTACCTGTGTATCACTTTAAGTCTGATGAGGAGCGCGAAAGAGTTCTCACCGCGGACGCGCAGAAGCCGATCAAAATGCTCAAGGGCGAGATTTTCAGACTGAAATATTTCACAACCTATGACGGCAGATACGGAGTATATATAAACGTTCACCACCTCGTTATGGACAATGCCGCCGCGTTCGTTTTCTTCAACGACCTGTTTGCGGTATACGATCATCTCAAAAACGGTAAGCCGATGCCGAAGCCGCTCGGAAGCTATGAAGAAAGAATAAAGCGCGAGCTTGCCTATGTCGAAAATAAGGCTAACCTTGAAAAGGAGAAGCAGGCATACACGGAGTACATAACCAAAAACGGCGAACCTCTTTACCTCGGCGTTGAGGGACCCAAGCTTCTTGAAGCCGAGCGCAAAAAGAAAAAGGATCCTAATATCAAGGCACCGTCACTGTTTGATCCCATTCATGATAAAGCCGAGCTTACAAAGATGACCGTTTCTCCCGAACTGAGCAAAAAGTTCTTTGATTTCTGCGATGAGAACAACGTCAGTCCAGAATGTCTTGCTCAGCTTGCAATGAGAATGCACCTTTCAAAAATCAACGGCGGACATCTCGATACATATTTCATTTCACTTTGCACAAGGCGCCGCACTCTTCCCGAAAAGCGTTCGGGCGGCACCGTGACCGCTCCGCTGCCGTGGAGAGTTCATCTTGAGGAGGACGACACGTTCATGAGCGCTCTTGACAAGATGGCGGAAGCGCAGGTATGGGCATTCAGACACATGGATTATCCCTATCTTGAATACCGCGATCTTCAGCGCGAGCTGTTCAATTATTCCGCCGCCGCGGCTTCATCGACAATGATGTTTTCATGGCTGCCGATCAACGAAAAGTCAATCAACGGCTGGGAGTATGAGTATGTCGGCTACGGACTCGGAAGATATATCATGGTTCTTTATACATTCGCGATGAAGGATGTTCACAGCGGCTGCTTAAAGATAAGCTGTCTGCACAGGACGAAATTTGTCAGCGTTGATGATATAAAGGCTCTTCAAAGGGGTACCGAGAAGGCGCTTGAGATCGGATTGAGCGATCCGAATATAAATGTCAGAGAAATGCTTGAAAAAATGTAAGAGAGGTTATTGAAATGCTTGAAACGCTTAGAAACATTATTTGCAGCTATGTCGATATTGCACCGGAGGATATTACCGAGGACTCAAAGTTGCGTGCAGATATCGGATTGAACTCATTCGATATGGTAAATGTTGCGGTCGATATTGAGAATGTATACGGAATAAAGATCGACAGTAAGCAGTTCGGCGGAATGAAAACCGTCGGAGAGCTTATAAAGTATATCGAATCTTTGAAATAACAGCATGACCGTCACTTCCGGAAACGAGAGTGACGGTTTTTACATATCATTGATAATGTATAGACAACTGTATATCAAAATGTCTTGACTTTTGTAAAGAAGTG
>DNGF01000211.1:2462-4266 GCA_003486665.1 Oscillospiraceae bacterium | reverse complement strand
CAATATTTTATGTTAGGAAGTGATAAAATGGCAAGTCAGCGTTCGGGTGACAAGACAAAACTGATGCTTGCAGAATCGTTAAGAAATCTGATGCGAAAGAAACCTCTCGATAAGATCAAAATTCATGAGATAGTTGATGCCTGCGGGGTAAACAGACAGACATTTTATTATCATTTTCAGGATATTTATGCTCTTGTCGAATGGATGTATCAGCACGACGCGATGGAACTTATCGAGAGAAACAATAAGGGTTTCCTGCAGGGTGAGGTCGGCACGAGGGACGACTGGAACGGCGTAATCGAAGCTTTGTTCAATTATATTGAAGAGCATCGCAACGAGATTCTCAGTGTTATCAATTCAAGGGCGATGGTCTACTTTTCAAACTTTGTTTATGAGGGTCTTAAGTCGAGCATAAGACGTATTGTCGATCTTCAGGCAAAGGGTCTTGATGTTGACGAATACTATAAGAACTTCATTTCGAACTTCTATGCGATCGCGCTCGGCGGAATGGTTCAGAGCTGGCTCGAAACGAACGGAACGGCGAGAATGTCGAGCAAGGAACTCATTCATATGCTCAATATCACCGTTGCCGGAAATGTTGAAGCTGCTCTTATCCGTGCGGCAAACGAAAAGAAATAAGCGGTGATTTTTTGCCGCTTTGCAGGGAGGAGCATTTTATGAAAAACGGGAAAACAGTTCTCAAAGCCTGCGTCTTTTCATTTGTTGCGAATTTTATACTTTTTGCGGTTAAGCTCTATATCGGACTCAGAACAAATTCAATCAGCATTTATTCCGATGCGGTCAACAATATGTTTGACTCAATTTCGGGTGCCGTTACTTTTACTTTTTTATACTATCTTATGAAGAAATCGAGCGAAGGCATGGGCGGTATGCTGAAAAAGAGCGAACAGCTTTTTTCGTTTGTTATCTCAGTGACGGTAGTTGCGGCAGGATTTTATTTCGGCTATACTTCATTGGAAAGGCTGATTTATCCTACACCCGTATGGTTCTCAACGCTCTATGCGGCGGTTGTTGCCGCAACGGCCGGAGCAAAGGCGGTTATGTTTTTTATTTATTCCGCATTTGAGAAAAAGAGCGGTTCGCCCGTTGTGCGGGTCATGAAATTTGACTGCATTCTCGATATGTTCATTACCGTAGTGTCTGTGATAACGCTGCTTGTTTCGCAGTACAGCGACTACGCTATCGATGCCGTTTGCGGATTGGTTATAAGCATTATTATCTTGATTTCTGCGGCGAAAATGCTCATATCAAATGCAAAGAAGCTCATAGACTATGTTCCGTCGGCAACCCGTGATAAGGTTAGCGTTATTTTGACGGATTATTCCGACAGCTTCACAGTGAATGAGCTTGACTATCAAAACGACGGTGATTCCGTGGTATGCTATGTTTCGGCGCAGTGCGAGAATAACGCCGTGCTTGAAATAATTATGCAAAGGTGTCTTGATGAGGCAAATGTACGCATTGGCTTTGTGATGAAATAATCGAAAAAGAGAAAGGAATATTAAAATGGCAAAGAAGAAAAGCAAGGGTAAGCTTGCTCTGAAAATTATCGGCATTTTCTTTATTGTGTTGGCTTTGTTTGTAGGAATTACAACGTTGATTACGGTTATCGGCGACAAGGCGAATACGGAAAAAGCTCGGTCGTTTAATACCGTGAAATACGAAAATCAGCTTGTTCCTGAGAAGGATTCAAAGGGCAACTGGACATTTACGACGGACAGGGATTTCAAGGTCGTTCAAATCACCGATGTGCATATCGGCGGCGGTTGGATGAGCCTGAGAC
>DNGF01000211.1:1206-2431 GCA_003486665.1 Oscillospiraceae bacterium | reverse complement strand
AGTTGCGGCAATGATTACTGCCGAAAAGCCCGACCTCGTTGTTGTAACGGGTGATATCGGTTATCCCGTGCCGTTCCAATCGGGTACGTTTAATAACAAGCTCTCGGCGAAAATTTTTGCCGAGCTGATGGAAAAGCTCGGAGTGTATTGGACTCTCGGCTTCGGAAACCATGATACTGAGGCTTACAGCTACTATACGAGAGCCGATATTTCCGATTTCTATTCTTCTGACGATTATAAATATTGCCTTTTCCAGAGAGGTCCGGAGGATATTTCGGGCTACGGAAATCAGGTCATAAATGTTAAGAAATCGAACGGCGTGCTTTCTCAGTCGATTTATGTTCTTGACAGCCATTCCTATACGGACGGCGACTGGTTCGGCGTTATGTGGAAGTATGACAACATCCATCAGGATCAGGTCGATTGGTACAAGGAAAGCGTAGAATATTACAATTCCGTCAATGCCGAAACATATAAAATGCTCGGCTTGAAAGCGGACGATACAACGGTAAAGTCGACCATGTATTTCCACATTCCGTTGACAGAGTACAGAGACGCATGGTATGAATTCGCCGATAATGATTTCAAAGATACAGAAAACGTCAAGCTCGTTTACGGTACTGCCGGCGAGGGCAAAAAGGTTGTTTATCCCGGAATCGGCGATGATAATCTTTTTGAAACGATTCAGGCGCTGGGTTCTACAAAGGGCGTTTTCTGCGGCCATGACCACAAGAACAATTTCTCGGTTGATTATAAGGGCATAAGGCTTACATACGGCTTGAGCGTTGACTATCTTGCGTATCCGGGTATTTATAAGCTTGGCTCACAGAGAGGCTGTACGGTCATTGAGCTGTCACCGGACGGAAGCTTTAACTGTCATCAGGAGAGCTATTATCAGGATAAATACACTTCGCAGTATAAAAAGGAAAATGTCACAATGCAGGAGGTTGTTCCGATTGAGCCTGTGACGGAAAAATAAATAAAGCGTTTGTATTGACAAAAATCTTACGTGATGATAAAATAATAACAATATTGAAAGGCAAGGACGGAGAGTGTCCGTGTTGTTCGGCTTTCAGAGAGGCGTCGGCAGGTGAAAGACGTCAGCCGTTATTCGGATTGTAGCTCCTGAGCCGGAGGGAAGAAAGCTTTCGCCGTAGAACCCTCCCGTAATTCTGCGTTAACGAATTGAGTGGTATTCTTTGAATACAAATTGAGTGGTACCGCG
>DNGF01000211.1:0-1166 GCA_003486665.1 Oscillospiraceae bacterium | reverse complement strand
TCGTCTCAAGCTTTATGCTTTGAGGCGAGTTTTTTTATTTTGTTAATTAACTGCATTGACATAAGGAGGAAAATTCAATGGCAAAAGATCTTGCTAAGCAGTACGATCCGAAAGACGTTGAGGACAGAATCTACAAGTTCTGGCTTGACGGAAAGTACTTTCATGCAAAGTGCGACCCTGAGAAGAAGCCGTATACAATAGTTATACCGCCGCCGAACATTACCGGTCAGCTTCACATGGGTCATGCGCTTGACAACACACTTCAGGACATTCTTATCCGCTACAGAAGAATGCAGGGCTATGACGCCCTGTGGCTTCCCGGCACGGATCATGCTTCCATCGCAACCGAGGCGAAAATTGTTGAAGCTATGCGTCAGGAGGGTATCTCGAAGGATGATATCGGACGTGAGGGCTTCCTCAAAAGAGCCTGGGAGTGGAAAGAAAAGTTCGGCGGAAGAATCATCGAACAGCTCAAGAAAATGGGTTCTTCCTGCGACTGGGACAGAGAACGCTTCACAATGGACGAGGGCTGCAGCAAGGCTGTTAAAGAGGTTTTCGTCAATCTTTATAATAAGGGACTTATCTATCGCGGTGAGCGTATAGTTAACTGGTGTCCGCATTGCCTTACCTCTATCTCGGACGCTGAGGTTGAGTATGAGGATCAGGCAGGTCACTTCTGGCATCTTCGCTATCCGTTCAAGGACGGAAGCGGTTACCTTGAGCTTGCAACAACAAGACCGGAAACAATGCTCGGCGATACCGCCGTTGCCGTTAACCCGAATGATGAAAGATATAAGGACATTGTCGGCAAAACGCTTATTCTCCCGATCGTTCACAGAGAGATTCCCGTTATCGCAGACGATTACGTTGAGATGGATTTCGGAACAGGCTGTGTTAAGATCACACCGGCTCATGACCCGAACGACTTTGAGGTCGGACTTCGTCATAATCTTGAGGTTATCGACACATTCACAGATGACGCACACATCAAGCCCGAATGGGGCAAGTATGCCGGAATGGACAGAATGGAAGCCCGTAAGGCGATCGTTGAGGATCTCGAAAAAGAGGGCGCAATCGTTAAGATCGAGGACTACTCGCACAACGTAGGCGTTTGCTACCGCTGCCACAGCTCAATTGAGCCTAAGGTTTCAAAGCAGTGGTTCGTT
>DNGF01000206.1 GCA_003486665.1 Oscillospiraceae bacterium | reverse complement strand
CCTCTTGTTTCTTCAAATCTTCACAGAAGTATCGGCTACAACGGCGAATACTGGATGATTGCGGCAACGTCAAAAAGCAAGCCCATAATAGTAAAAGTTGGCGGCGATTCAAAGGTAACTCAGTATGAAGTGCCGACGACTATAACCAATATTCTTGAAGCTTCAATGGATATTTCCGAGAACGGCACAGTCTGCGTTTCGCTCATTGCATCTGGCGAGGACAGCCAGATACTTTATCTCGACAGCGGCGAGTGGAAACAGCTCGGCGGTTCGCCGTGTTCCGAATGCCAGGCGGCGGATATGACGATTTACAGAAACAGGGTTTATCTCGGTTCGGTTCTTACGGGTACGGGTGCGATAAGCCTTACCTATAAGGATCTGCCGGAAAAAGAAATGCCTGAGCTTATTTCGATTGAGTCACAGACCGTTTCCGTGGCTGACGGTTATATAACCGGATTGCCTCAGAGAGCGGCGAACCTCAATCTGTTCCTTGAAGCGACGAATGAGGGCTATTTCAAGTACGATAATGTCGGTACGGGCGGACAGGTATTGCTCTATACTGCCGATGGCGTGCTTGTAAAAAGATATACAATAATTATTAAAGGCGATGTTAACGGCGACGCGGCTGCGGACGGCTGTGACGCAGTTTTGATAAATGCCGCGGCGGCAGGTATGCTGAGTCCGGAAGAATGTTTTAAATTGGCAGCGGATACCGACGGTGACGGCAAGGTTACTGAAAAAGACAGCGAATATCCGATAAATTGCGGAGCGTATCTATTATAATTAATTTTCAAGAGGGGAGGCGGCGCACTTGCGGAGCAGAAAGGCTTTGCTGAATTCTGCGGCATCATTGTTGCTTGAATTTGTGACGGTGATCTGCGGATTTATTGTACCGAGATTGATTATCGGAACATACGGCTCGGAGGTTAATGCGCTGACCTCTTCGATAACACAGTTTTTAAGCTATATCGCCCTCGTTGAGGCAGGCGTCGGCGGAGTTATCCGTGCGGCACTATACAAGCCGCTTGCCGAAAAGGACAACGCGGCAATGAGCGGTATAATCAGATCGACTGAAATATTTTTCCGCAGGATAGCCTTTATATTTGTGGGCTATATGGCGGTTCTTGCGGCGGTATTTCCTGTGCTTGTCAACAAGAATTTCGGCTGGGCATTTACCGCGTCATTGGTTATAATAATAGGGCTGAGTACGTTTGCACAGTATTATTTCGGCATGACATATACTGTTCTGGTTCAGTCGGATCAGCGCCGCTATATAACCTCATTCCTACAAATCGGTACGATAATACTCAATGCTGTTATGGTTGTGGTGTTTATTAAGCTCGGCGCGTCAATTCACATCTTAAAGCTCGGAACCTCGCTTATATATGTTCTCAGGCCGCTTGTGTTGAATATTTATGTCAGAAGAAAATATAATATTGATAAAAAAGCTGAGCCGGACAATGAGGCTGTTGCTCAGCGCTGGGACGGACTCGGACATCACATTGCGTATTTTGTCAATCTTAATACCGATGTAGTTATTCTTACTGTTTTTTCAAAGATCTCATCATCTCTTGCCCTTGCTGAGGTTTCCGTTTATACGGTGTATTACTCCGTTGTAAACGGAATAATGAAGGTTGCGGCAAGCCTTTCGGCAGGTGTTGAAGCCGCGTTAGGTGACATGATCGCAAAAAAAGAATACGAAAATCTCAACAAAAAATTTAATCTGTACGAGTTCGTTTCATTTAATCTTGTGACGGTTCTGTTTACCTGCGCCGGACTTCTGATAGTGCCGTTCATGAAGGTTTATATGCACGGCGTAACGGACGCCAATTATATAAGACCTCTTTTCGGATATATTCTTGTGCTTGCAAATGCGATGTATTCGATAAGAATTCCGTATCACAGTGTGGTCTATGCCGCGGGGCATTACAGACAGACGCGCAACGGAGCTTTTGCCGAGGCGGGCATCAATGTTGCCGTTTCAGCCGTTTTGGTTTATTTCTACGGCATTGTCGGAGTTGCGATAGGTACGCTTGTTGCAATGACATTCAGAACGGTGCAGTATGTTTTTTATCTTTCAAAGAATATTTTGAACAGAAGCGTGAAGTTTTTCTTCAAGCGAATGGCAGCTTCGATTCTGACGGTTGCCGCTTCGGTTCTTGCAGTGCATTTCGTACCGTCATTCGGAATAAAAGGCTATCTCGGATGGGTGCTGTACGCCTGCGTAGTCGGAATAATTGTTTTAGCAATGACCTGTGCGGTTGATTTGATTTTCTGCCGTAAGGATTTTATCGGTGCGTTCAGCATCGTGAAAAACGCTGTTTTTATTAAATTAAAAAAGAAAAAATAAGTGATTGGAGAATAGATCATGGCAGTTAAGAACAAAGAAAAAATTTATAAGCTCACATTGACGGCGGTGCTTACGGCGTTGATCTTCGTAATGGCATTTACTCCGCTCGGATATCTGAAAATCGGAACGGTTTCGATAACGTTCCTTATGATTCCCGTTGTTATCGGTGCAATCGTCGGCGGACCGTCCGTTGGAACGGTTCTCGGCCTGGTGTTCGGCGCAACGAGCTTTATTCAGTGCTTCGGCATGGACGCTTTCGGAACAACACTTTTCGGAATTAATCCTTTTTTTACTGCAATTATGTGCTTTGTGCCGAGAATTCTTATGGGTCTTTTCTGCGGATTGATTTACAAGGCATTCAGCAAAAAGAATTACCTCAAGGCCGGCACAGCTGTAACCTCGTTCTGCGGCGGATTCATTAACACAATTCTTTTTGTAGGATTTTTGCTTCTTCTTTTTTTCAATACCGATTATATTCAGAGCTTCGGCAACAGTGTAATCGCAGTTATCTCGGTGCTTATTACCGTAAATGCAGTTATCGAATGGATCGCCTGCACGATTATCGGCTCCGCGGTTTCAATCGCGTTGAACAAGGCGCTGAAAAAAAGAATTTAATCGTTTAAAAGTAAACAATAAGAATTAAGCAGGGCTCCTCAATTTGGGGAGCCCTGTCAGCAGGAACCTCTTCTCGGCGCCCCTGTAGGGGAACTGAT
>DNGF01000275.1:3973-5612 GCA_003486665.1 Oscillospiraceae bacterium | reverse complement strand
TCAGGAGTCCCTGTGCCAGCGGGCTGAAGGCAATGATGCCCAGCCCAAGCTTTGGTGCTGTTTCCTTCAGACCGTTCTTTTCAATCGTCCGGTCAAGAATGGAGTACTTATTCTGGTTGATGATAAACGGAGGGTGCATCCCGGTCAGAAGCTGCTCCGCCTTTTTCAGCTGTACACCGTCATAATTGGAAATACCCACATACAGTGCTTTTCCGCTTTTTACGATATCGGCGGGTGCTCCCATTGTTTCTTCCAGCGGTGTTTCCGGATCCGGTCTGTGATGATAAAAAATATCAACATAAGAAAGTCCCATGCGCAGAAGGCTCT
The DNA here is from genome assembly GCA_003486665.1 of Oscillospiraceae bacterium. Lineage (GTDB taxonomy): Bacteria > Bacillota > Clostridia > Oscillospirales > Acutalibacteraceae > CAG-488. Next base: position 5,285 of record DNGF01000275.1, on the reverse strand, counting down.
GATCGATACTTGCCATCAGATATTTTCTGCTGCCGCCGTCGCCGTAAGGGCCTTCCCACATATCATAGCCTGCCTTTGTGCTGATGATCATTTCATCTCTGTAGACGCCGAGCGAATGCTTTAGGATCGTACCAAAGTTGCGCTCTGCGCTTCCATACTCCGGTCCGTAGTTATTGGCAAGGTCAAAGTGCGTAATGCCGTTATCAAAAGCAGTAAAGCAAAGCTCTTTCATATTTGAATAAAGGCAATTATCGCCAAAGTTATGCCAAAAACCGAGGGATACGGCAGGCAGTTTTAAACCGCTGTTGCCACACCTGTTATATTTCATAGTGTCATATCTTTTAGCATCGGCAAGATACATAATTTCTCTCCTCCTGTCTATTTCTTTTCCCAGCCCGAATAGAGCGTTAGACTGTCGCTTACAGTGTCCTTATCAATGTCAAATTGCCTTGTGCAGTCTTTATCTAAATACCATCCCGTAAAGATATAGCCCTCTTTAACAGGATTTTCGTCTACATCGACAAGCTGCCCGTACATAACCTTTTGATTTTCAATTTGTGAGCCGCCGTCTGTGTTAAATGTAACAGTGAATCCCGCATGGCTTATCGCAAAAATCACACAAACGATAAGAACGATGATACATATAAGTATGAGCTTATCTGCCGTTTTCACCGACATCTTAATATTTCGATAAAGCCCGCCGGGTTTTCTTTCGGTATTAAGGCTTATTGTATTTTTTTTGTTCATATTTCCCACCGCATTTCTCTGTGTTTGATTATGGGCAAATTAAATAACAATTATCTTCTTGCGAGATACTTACGCATATCAATAGCGCACGCTATGAGAATGATTAAGCCTTTGATGATGTAAAGCATATTTGCAGATACGGAAAGGAAGTTAAGACCTGCAAAGATAATCTGCAAAAGAAGCACGCCGATAACGATACCGCTGATTTTTCCTGTACCGCCGACAAATGATACACCGCCGATAACGCAAGCTGCAATAGCGTCACATTCGTAGTTAAGTCCTGTGTTTGCCGAGCAGGATGCAATACGAGCGCCCTCGATAAAGCCTGTGATACCATACATAACACCTGCAAGCACGAATACCATCAGAATAGTTGTAAATACATTTACACCGGATACTCTTGCCGCTTCCTCATTTGAACCGACTGCGAACATATTTTTACCGAACTTTGTTTTATTCCAAATAACCCACATAACAGCTGTTAAGATTACAGAATAAAGAACATATTTCGGAACAGAAACGCCGCCGACAGTGAAAAGCGTGCCTGTGATAAAGCTTGTGTAAT
>DNGF01000275.1:0-3898 GCA_003486665.1 Oscillospiraceae bacterium | reverse complement strand
GAGTTTGACCGTTGTTTCCGCCAATCATAAGGTACATAAGAACCGTACCGAATACGATAAGCTGAGTTGAAAGAGTAACAATAAACGGGTGGAGCTTGAATTTAGCAACGAAGAATCCGTTTACAAGACCCACAACGGCGCCGATTACAATTACTGCAAAAATTACTGCGATAAGAGGCATCGTTTTAAGATTCGGGAACATCTTGTTCGCATAATCCGTAACCTGTAAAAGCGACGCCGCGACGCAGGCGGTCAAGCCTACGCATCGACCTGCGGAAATATCCGTGCCTGTTAATACGATACATCCCGCAATACCTAATGCAATGGGAAGTTTTGCAGCGGTAAGCGAAACAATATTAACTATTGATGATACGCTCAAAAACGCAGGAACCTTAATTGCGATAAAAATTACCGCTATTGCAATGATGATATACATTGCATTGTTAAATAATAAATCTGAAATTAATCTTTTTTTATCGTCCTTATCTGCCGCTTTGAATTTTTCAATCCAAAGGGAAATACGGGAACGTCTAACCTTTTTTACACTTGTGTCAGCCATAATTAAATCCTCCTTATGCATATTTTGCCGCAAGGGTCATAATCTCTTCCTGATTGGTAGTCTTGGCATCAACCTCGCCTGAGAGTCTGCCGCCCGACATAACAAGAATTTTATCGCACACGCCCAAAAGCTCTGCCATTTCGGAAGAAACCATAATGACTGTTTTGCCTTTTTTTGCAAGGTCTAAAATGAGCTGATAAATTTCATATTTGGCACCTACGTCAATACCACTTGTCGGTTCGTCAAGAAGAAGTACGGTAGGGTCCGTCAAAAGCCATCTTGCAAGGATAACCTTTTGCTGATTGCCGCCTGAAAGAGAGCTGATTTTCGTTTCCTGAGTAGGTGTTTTTACTCTGAGCGATTTTATATATTTGTCAGTCATATCCTTCATTTTCCTTTTGTTAAGGAACGGACCTGTCTGATATTTTTTCAAGCTTGAAATTGTTGTATTTTCTCTGATATTCAAAATGCCGAAAATACCTGTTGCACGTCTTTCCTCCGTCAAAAGAGCAAATCCGTTTTTGATTGATTCGTGTGGATTACGGTTTTTAACCTCTTTGCCGTTGAGCGTGATTTTACCGCTCTTTTTTGTGGTTATGCCGAATATTTGCTCAAGCAGCTCCGTTCTTCCCGAACCGTCAAGCCCTGCCACACCGATGATTTCTCCCTTGTTCGCTTGGAACGAAACATTGCTGAGGTTGGTGTATTCTCCGCTTAGATTTTCAACCTTAAGAAGAACCTCACCGATTTCATTGTCCTTTTCCGGATAACGGTTTGTAAGCTCACGACCAACCATGAGCTTGATTATTTCGTCCATAGTCAGGTTTTCGGCAGGCTTTGTTGCAATCCATTTTCCGTCACGCATAATGGTTACTTCATCGCTTATGCGTAATATTTCCTCCATCTTGTGAGAAATATAAATAATGCCGCAGCCCCTGTCACGAAGCATATTGATAATACGGAAAAGATGTTCAACCTCTTCCTCTGTCAGTGATGAGGTTGGTTCATCAAAAACAATAATTTTTGAATTATAGGAAACCGCCTTTGCAATTTCAACCATTTGCCTTTGCGAAACCGACATTGTACTCATAACTGTTTTTGGGTCAACATTGATATCAAGGTCTTTAAAAATCTTCATCGTTTCATCATACATCTTTTTTTCGCTTGTAAAAGGCAGGTATTTTGAAACCTTCGGAAATCTGCCGAGCCACATATTGTCCATAACATTGCGTTTAAGTGCTTGGTTGAGCTCCTGATGCACCATTGCAACACCGTTTTCGAGAGCTTCCTTACTGTTTTTGTAATTTACCTCTTGTCCATCAACATAAATGTGACCGCTGTCCTTGCTGTAAACACCGAAAAGACACTTCATAAGCGTTGATTTTCCGGCACCGTTTTCACCCATAAGGGCATGAACGGTACCCCTTTTTAGCGTGAGCTGGGCATGGTCAAGCGCTTTAACACCCGGAAACGATTTATCTATATCGACCATTTTTAACAATATATCTTTGTCAGTCGCAGAAACGGATTTATTCAAATTGTTTTGCATATATATCTCTCCTATCTGCTTTGAATAGTGCGGTTGGAGCGAAGCACCCCAACCGCATAAGTAAAGTAAATTTATATTATTCTGCTGTATCTGTTGTGTAAGCCGAATAAGGAATATTTACTCTCCATGTGCCTACTACATTTGCAGTATCAATACCGTCAAGTGCCGTTGCACCGTCGAGGTAATTTTTCATAATAGTTGTGATAGCCTCAGCCATACCCTGTGCATCCTGCTTGATTGTACCAATCATTGAGCCTGACTTTATTGCTGATTTTGCAGCGTCGGTTGCATCAACACCGAATACAGGGATCACGGTTTTACCGTCTTTGTTGTATCCTGCCGTTTGAAGAGCTGATATTGCGCCAAGTGCCATTTCGTCATTGTTTGCAATAACAAGTTCAATCATATTCTTGTTAGACTCGGTATACTGAGCAAGTGCTGTACTCATATAGTTTGTGGCTGCTGCCGAAGACCATAAGCCGTCCTGGTCAACAAGATACTTGTTCTTGTTTGCTGCGTCATAGAACACAAGGTCGGGTCTGCCTGCTTTTTTAAGAACTGCGTTAGCATCCTCAACGCCGTACTTTGTACGGGCGATTGCTTCCATATTGCCCTCCTGGCCCTTAAACATAACATAGCTGATTTTACCGTCGCCGTTAAGGTCAAGCTTGTCAAAATTGTTTACCAAGTATTCGCCAATCATCTGACCCTGCATATGTCCTGCCTGCTCATAGTCCGTGCCGACAAATACGCACTTGTCATAGCTTTCAATAACAGACTGGTCAACAGAACGGTTGAAGAAGATTACCGGAACATTCTGTGGCTTTGCAAGATTGATAATGTTTTGAGCGGCGTCATTGGAGCCTGTATCAACTACATTAACAATAAGCAGTGACGAGCCTTTTGCAAGCGCTGTTTGAACCTGCTCGGTCTGTGTTGTCTGATTACCGTTAGCGTCATAATCGTTGTAGGTGTAGCCGCCGTCCTTCAAGATTTTGTCTATTGATGAACGAACGGTTGAAATGTATGCGTCGCTAAATGTGTAATAAAATACTGAAATTTCACCTTTTGCTTTTGCGGTACCGTCTCCGCTGTCTTTCGAAGAACAAGCTGCAAGACCTGCTACCATTACTACTGCTAATAATAATGCCAATAACTTTTTCATAAAGATTACCTCCTTAAAATATTGTTAAGTCATTTAGCATCTTTATTATAGCTTTGTGCCAATTGAAAATGAATGCAATTTTTTATTCAAAGTGTATAAAAATTTACGAATTTTGCAATTTATTACGTTAAGAATTTCACCTTGGGCATGAAAATAGCTCTGATAAGCCAAAACGGCATATCAGAGCCTTTGTTAAATTACTTCTTAATTACTGCCTTCGTTAAAGCGGAACAGTATTTTTTGTATATCGGGAGAAAACATATTTTTGCGGTTAACAACATAAGTATCGGTTTCGACCGTTCTGTCACTTTGTTTCTTTCCCGAAAGTATTTCAAATGCCTTTGAAACGGAGAGGTAGCCCATTGAAAACGGATTTTGAACAATAAGGATGTCAATATCACCGTTTTCGAGCATATCTATGCAGCTTATATTACTGTCGAATCCGATGCAATAAACCTTGTCTTTCAGGTTAAGCTCATTTATTGCATAACCTGCGCCGAGAGTTGACCATTCGTTAAAGCCGATAAGCACATTTATATCCTTATGCTTTTCAAGCAATTTTTTTGCACCGGCGGTTGCGTTTTGCGTGTTTGACTCAATATTGACTGTATCGACTATTTTTGCA
>DNGF01000072.1:3935-8618 GCA_003486665.1 Oscillospiraceae bacterium | reverse complement strand
CGCATTCGGTTTTAAACAGCTCGACATGGCGCGTTGTGTGACGTCCCCTGCCGAGTTTTTTGCTTATCTCGCCTGTTTCAAGAGAAAGATGCGGATACATACGGTTAATAAGCGAGGATTTTCCGACACCGGAATTACCCGTAAAAACGCTCGTTCCGCCCATTACCGCTTCCTTGACAGCCTCCACACCCTCTCCCGTTTTGTTTGACACGGCAAAGGTCCTGAAGCCGACCTTGTTGTAAATATCAATATACTCGGACGTGCTTTGAAGATCGTCCTTTGTGAAAACGATTATCGGCTCAACGTCCTTAAAAACGGCAACAGCAGTCAGACGGTCAATGATCAGGAGATTCGGTCTTGGATCACAGACAGAGGAAACTATAACAAGCTTATCGACATTTGCGATAGGCGGACGCTTGAAAAATTTATGTCTTTCGCAAATTTTATCAATTGAATTTTTGTTGTTATCGTCAACAGTAATTTCAACATTATCCCCGACAAGCGGAGTTATCTTTTCTTTACGAAAAATTCCTCTTGCCTTGCACTCATATATTATGCCGTCAGCGGCTTCCACATAGTAGAAGCCACCGATTCCTTTAATAATTATTCCGTTAGTTTTCACCGACATCACCCATGGTCAGTATTATTTTAACGTCGGGAGAAACGCTTACTCCGTTTACTGGTTCGGTTTTAATAACTATGCCCGAAGTATCGCCGTTGGCTGTTTCAATGTTTCTGAATCCCGCGGCTCTCAGAATAACAACAGCCTCCGAGTAGGTTCTGCCCGTAACGTTGGGTACAATGTATTCATAAGGCTTTGTCGTTGTGGTGTCAACATATTCATAGGTCGTGACATTGCTCAATGCAACGGGAGATGACGTAAAGTTTACGTTGCACTTATAAATAAGCTTTCCGTCAACAAAGAACTTAAATACGGAGGTTGCCTCATGACCTCTTACAGTAACATCAACGTTAGAGCCGTCAAGAGTGCAGGTTCCTGTAAATACGGTCACATCGTCAAGAGTAGCCGTAACGTTGCCCTGGTCGCTGTATTTCGGAAGAGGAACGGAAATATTTATCGACTGCTCAACAAGCTTGCCCTTGCTGACCGTAATAACGACATTCGATCCGGACGGTATCTTCGAGCCTTTGAATGTGTTCGAGATTACATAGCCCTTTGTAACGGTATCGCTGTACTCCGACTTTGTCGAAACCGTGAAGCCCGAAGATGTAAGAACCTTTTTCGCGTTTTCCTCGTCAAGGTTAGAAACATCGGGTACAATGACGAGCTTTTCCTTTGTTTCGTCATAAGAAACAAATTCGAGCGTAACCGAGGAGCCGGAGGAAACCTTGTTGCCTCCCTTGGGGTTTATGCTTACAACTGTTCCGGCAGGAATACCCGGATAGTCTTTCTGATCGACCTCTTTCTCTTTTATTTTAAATCCGAGAGCGTTGAGCCTTGTAACCGCCGTAACATAGTCGAGTCCGATCAAATCGTCGGGAACCTCAACAGTTTCCGAATTTGTTGCAATAACAAGCTCGATCTTTGTCTTTTTCGGGTCAATCTTCGTGCCTTTTTCAGGTGTCTGAGATATTATTTCGTTCGGAGAAGCTTCCGAGTCAACCTTTTCCGTAACATCAAAAATAAAATTGGAATATTTGTTTTTAAATTCTTCCTCATCATAGATCGTTCCGACGAAATTCGGTACCTTGACCTTTGAATTGCCTGTCAAATATCCGAACTTGAAAAGAAGTCCGAATGCAACGGCAAGAACAACTACAAGGGCGGTAATTATACCGATAAGGATCGGGATAGTCCTGTTCTTGACTTCAGGCTCTTCCTCCTCATCCTCGTTAAAATGCGGATCAATTTGCTTTATTGAACCTGTAATATTCGGGATATACTTTGTAGGCTCCGTGTTATTGTAATCATAATCAAAATGGATCGAGGGGTTGCGTCTGAACTCCTCAAGGTCAAGAAGCATTCCCGCGGCAGACTGATATCGGTCATTAACATTTTTCTGCATTGCCTTAAGAACTATCTGTTCAAGTCCGACAGGAATGGACGGATTGATCTCACGCGGTTTTACAGGATCCTTCTGAAGCTGCATTATTGCCACGGAAACGGTGTTGTCCGACTCAAACGGGAGCTTGCCCGTCAGCATCTCATAGAGCATAACGCCTACAGAGTATATATCAGCTTTGTCATCGGTTATATCGCCTCTAGCTTGCTCAGGACTGATGTAGTGTACCGAACCGATCGTTGAATCGGTCATGGTGCGTGTTTCGCTGCGCGAAAATCTTGCAATTCCGAAATCAGCGACTTTGATTGCTCCGTTTTCAAGCAGCATAATATTCTGCGGCTTGATGTCACGGTGAACGATTCCCTTGTCGTGTGCGTGCTGGAGGGCGCGAAGTATCTGCGTAACGAAGAAAACGGCTTCCTTGTAGTTAATAACGCCCTGCTGCTGAATATATTCCTTAAGCGTGATGCCGTCAACACATTCCATAACTATGTATTGAATTCTCTCGCCGTAGCTGACGTCGTATACCTTAACGATATTCGGGTGAGAAAGAACAGCAATAGCCTTTGATTCGTTCTTGAAACGACGTCTGAATTCCTCGTTAGCCAAAAACTCCTCACGAAGAATTTTTACGGCAACGATTCTGTCGTCAATATTGTCATATGCCTTGTAAACAACAGCCATTCCGCCGACGCCGATTATTTCTTGTATTTCATAGCGACCGTCAAGTCTTTTTCCTACATAATTTTCCATAAAAAGAACTCCTTCGTAATTACTCGCTCACAGTGACAGCCGTTACATTGTCACCGCCGCCGTTTTCATTAGCAAGTTCAACCAATTTATCCGCAATCTGATATTTGTCAGACGTTTTGCATATTTCAAAAATTGTATCGTTCTCAACATAATTTGTCAAACCGTCCGTGCAAAGCAAAACCAAATCGTTTTCATTAAGCTGCTCTTGGGAATAGTCGATCCTCACTTCAGGATCAACGCCCAGCGCACGCGTAATGACATTCTTTTTCGGGTGATCCTTTGCCTCATCGGGAGAAAGCTCTCCGTTGTCAATCATCATCTGGACAACCGAATGATCCGTTGTAACCTGAGTTATATCCGTTTCGGAAACGACATATATCCGGGAATCTCCGACATTCGCAATATAAAGCGTATCTGCATTTCTGACAGCCAAGACAACCGTTGTACCCATTCCGCTGAGTTCCTCGTTGTTCCTTGCCATGGAATAAATCGTAATATTTGCCGCTTCAACGGAAGAAATGAGAAGATTCTTTACGGAATTATCGTTCATCCCGATGTGATATCCCGAAGAAAGCTTCTCGGAAATAACCTTTACAGCGGCTTCACTTGCAATATTGCCGCCGTTCGCTCCGCCCATTCCGTCACATACGACAGCCCAGGAAACTTCGGATGTAAGATCGCCTGCCGCGTACGAATCCTGATTGCTCGAACGCACCATTCCCACATCTGTTTTTGCGGAAATCTTCATTTGTTTCCCTCCTTATCGGCAATTTCTCTGTTATGACGGCTTCTGAGCTGTCCGCAAGAAGCGTCAATATCTGAACCGAGGCTGCGCCGTACGGTCGCATTAATACCCCGTGAATTTAATATTTTTATAAACCTTTCAAGCCGTTCGCCTGTACTTCTTTTATGGGAGCTTTCGACTATTTCATTCGCAGGTATGAGATTAACGTGGCAAAGCATACCCTTGAGCAATGCCGCCAGCTCATACGCACACGCATCGCTGTCATTAACGTCCCTGATCATCGCATATTCAAAAGAAATCCGTCTTGACGTTCTCTTTGTATATTCGCGGCAAGCCTTCAAAAGCTCCTCGATCGGGTACTTCCTGTTAATAGGCATCGTCTTTGAACGCATTTCGTTATTCGGCGCGTGCAAAGAAACCGATAGCGTAAGCTGCAAATGTCTGTCCATCAGATCATATATTCTCGGAACCACTCCGCAGGTGGAAAGCGATATGTTTCTCAGGGATAGGTTTAATCCGCCGCTGTCGCCTGCAAGATCAAGAAACCTCATTGCATTGTCAAAATTATCGAGCGGTTCACCCATGCCCATCATCACAACGTGGGAAACGCGGATATTCATATCTCTTTGCGCGGCATGAATCTGCCCTATCATCTCCGACGGAAGCAAATTTCTCACGCAGCCGCTTTTTGTTGAAGCGCAAAAGACACAGCCCATTTTACAGCCGACCTGTGACGAAATGCAAAGAGTGTATCCGTACTTGTATTTCATTAAAACGGATTCAATGAAGTTACCGTCGCAAAGCTTAAAAAGGTACTTAACCGTTCCGTCGATCTTGGAAACCTGTTTGAGTTCAATCTCGCAATATCTGATCGGATATTTTTCACTCAGAGTCTGCCTGAGCTGTTTTGAAATATTGGACATTTCGGAATAATCCATTGCACCGTGAACCTGAAGCCACCGGTATATCTGTCCTGCCCTGAATTCAGGCTGACCGAGCTCGCGCATAACGGACCGGATCTCAGGTAACGTCATTGATTTAATGTCATATTCGATCAAATAAACACATCCTCATTTAAGGCAGCATTGCAAAAGCGGAATTCATTTAACTCTTTCAACACATGAAATGAAAAATCCGTCACAGCCGTGAATATGCGGAAGC
>DNGF01000072.1:0-3925 GCA_003486665.1 Oscillospiraceae bacterium | reverse complement strand
AATCTTTTTGTTTCCGTCAGAACACGGATACTTTCAAAGTTCTCATGCTCGGATAAAAAGCGTTTGATAATTTTTTCATTTTCGTTCGGGTTTAAAGAGCAGGTCGAGTAGACCAGTCTGCCGCCGACTTTAAGATATCGGCTTGAAATACAAAGTATAGAATACTGCAAATCCCGCAATTTGTCAACTTCATCGCTTTTTTTGAACCTTATTTCAGGCTTTTTGCGTATTACTCCGAGTCCCGAACATGGTACATCACAGAGTATTTTATCAGCCATAGGCAGCTCGGAATTATAAACGGAACCGTCATTCTGCATTGTTTTAATATTGCCGAGATGAAGCCTTTCCGCTCCGTCGGCGATAAGCTTCAGACGTTGTGAATATATGTCGCAGGAGATGATCTTTCCGAAATTATTCATCATCTCGGAAAGCGTAAAGCTCTTTCCTCCGGGTGCGGCGCAAATATCGATAACCGTATCTCCGTCACGAACGTCAAGCGCCTTACAGCAAAGCTGCGAGGCAATATCCTGAACATGAAACAGACCGTCGGAATATGCCTTGGTTTTATGAATTGCTCCGCCGTTTTTCACAATCAGAGCATCGCCGATTATTTTGCTCGGTTCACATTCAAAGCCTTCGGAACGCAATTTCTCGATAAGCTCATCGGACGAGGTTACCGTTGTGTTAACCCGTAATGTATTTTCGACAGCTCCGAAAGATGAAGCGAGAATTTCTTCCGCATTTTCTTTGCCGTAGCTTTCGCTCCACATTTTGCAAAGCCATTCAGGCGCGGAGTATTTAACGCTCATGCTTCCGTCGTCTTTCAGCCCGTTTTTTGAAACCTTATGCAGCACGGCATTGACAAGACCGGAAGCAAAAGCCGCTCCGTTTTTCTTCACAAGATTAACGCTCTCGTTGACCGCCGCCGAGTCGGGAATTTTATCCATAAAAAGGATCTGATATGTTCCGAGTCTGAGCGCCGTCAGAACCTGCGGCTTTAGCTTTTTTATCGGCTGAGTAAGATAGAGCGAAATATTGTAATCAAGCGTAATTCGTCTTTCCGTCACGCCGTAAACAAGCGCCGAAGCAAATCTCTTTTCCGTATTATCGGAATCAGCCTTTTCAAGCGCGGAATCAAGTGCAAGATTGTAATAGCTGTCGTCACGCTGTATTTTGTTTAGAATTTCAAATGCGGTTTGTCGGGCAGATTTCATACATTTATCCTTTTTAATTTCTTCTTGAATTTCCGAGGAGTCTTGACGCATAATACAAAAGGTTTGCAATAGCCGTTGCAAGCGCGGCAACATAAGTCAATGCCGCTGCAGTCAAAACGCTTTTTGCGGCGCTGTACTCATCGCCTGCAAGAATTCCGGTTTCGTCAATTACTCTGAGTGCGCGTCTGCTTGCGTTGAATTCGACCGGCAGAGTCACAAACTGGAAAAGAGCAACAAGTCCGTACAAAAGAAGTCCGGCAATAATAATATAGTAACCGAACGGTGAATTTGATAAATACGCAAGGAAATAGCCCGCAAAAGCGATAATAAGACCGAATCTTGAACCGAAATTCGTAACAGGTACGAGAGCCGTCCTGATTTTGTTCGGGAGGTAATCCTCAGCGTGCTGTGCGGCATGACCTGCTTCATGGCAGGCAATTCCCACCGCGGCAACCGAGGTCGAATTATATACCTTTTCGGACAGTCTGATCACCTTTTCGTTCGGCGAATAATTATCTGTCAGCTCTCCCCTGCACGGCTCGATTCTGACATCGGTAATTCCGTAATGCTTTAAAACGAGCTGAGCAGCCGCCGCGCCCGTCAAGCCGCGTGAGTTTCTTATCTTTGAGTATTTTGAGTATGTTGACTTAACTCTGATCTGCGCCCAGAGTGCAAATAAAAGCACGGGAGCGGCAAATATCAGATAGCGTAAATATTCTGCGAAGGAATAAATCATGATATCACCTTAATTAAATTTTTCTCCGACCTCAATTTTATGTCCTCTAAGGAAATCTTCGCAGTTCATGGCTTTCTTTCCCGGAGCCTGAATCGTAACGATTCGGATTCCGTTTCCGTCGCCGCAAGCAACGGTTATGCCCTTATCGAGCGAAGTTATCTCGCCGGGTTCACCATTAGTTTTTCCGGCTTTTACGGTCTTATGAAGCTTGTAAATCTCACCATTCAGCATTGATGTTGCGATCGGCCACGGTGAAAGTCCTCTGACCTGATTATGAATTTTTTCGGCGGACTCACTCCAATTGATCGGGCAAAGCTCCTTCGAAAGCATCGGTGCATAATTTGAGAGCGTATCGTTCTGCTTCGTTCTCACAAGTGTTCCGTCAATTATTTTTTTAATTGTTTCGGACATTACTTTCGCGCCGAGAATTGAGAGCCTGTCGTGAAGCTCGCCTGCCGTCATATTTTCGTCAATCTCGGTTTCCGCTTTGATAAGCATATCTCCCGTGTCAAGACCTGCGTCCATTTGCATGGAGGTAACTCCGCTTTTCTTTTCGCCGTTGAGAACACACCACTGGATCGGTGCCGCTCCTCTGTACCGCGGAAGAAGCGAAGCATGAATATTAACACAGCCGAATTTCGGCAAATCGAGAATATCCTGCGGAATTATCTTTCCGTAAGCAACGACAATGATCAGTTCCGGATTCAGCTCCTTTAAAATCCCGTATGCGGTGCCGTCTTTCATCTTTGCAGGCTGAAAAACGGGAATGTTGTGTTCAATCGCCTTTTCTTTAACGGGGGGAAACTGCATTTTGTGTCCTCTGCCCTTCGGTTTATCGGGCTGAGTGAATACTCCGACAACCTCATGACCGTCCGAAACAAGTCTTTCAAGGCAGGGTACGGCAAATTCCGGCGTACCCATAAAAACAATTCTCATTTTCAACCGCTCCTTAATCAGTTGTCTTCAAGCTCACCGACAAGATGGCTTGTGTAAAGGATTCCGTCAAGATGGTCTATCTCGTGGCAAAAGCATCTCGCCTTAAGATCCGAACCCTTATAAACGCACCATTTGCCCTCACGGTTCTGAGCCTTTACCATAACGGTTTTCGGACGCTCCGTAATACCGAATTTTCCGGGAAGAGAGAGGCATCCCTCCTCCTCATGCTGCAATTCGGGCGATCTGTCGGTTATTTCGGGGTTGATAAGCTCAAGATATCCGTCGCCGCAGTCCATTACGACAACGCGGCGGAGAATTCCGACCTGAACAGCCGCAAGACCCGCGCCTTTTTCTTTGTAAAGAGTATCTTTCATATCATCGAGCAAAGTAAAAAGACGATCATCGAATTTCTCGACAGTACGGCTCTTCTTTGTGAGAATCGGATCTCCGAATTTTACAATATTTCTTATTGCCATCTTTATAATCGAACCTTTCGTTATCTTAAATAATATTTTCGGGATTAATATCTATATAAACAGACACGTCATTGAAAGCCTTATCGGATCCCGTGAACCTTAAAAGCTCGTCCATCAAGGCTCTGAAACGCTTTGAATTTTTGCATTTCAGTATCAATCTGTATCTGAATTTATTGCTGATTTTGGAAACTCTCGCCGGCATCGGTCCGAGAGCAATAATTTTTAAGTCATTATAATCGCCGACAAGCCGTTCTTTCAGCCGATCGGTCAATTTCAGTGATGCCGTTCTGACCTTGGATTCATTCTCGCCGACAAAACCGATAAGACATATGTCACAATAAGGAGGATAAATAAGCATTTTTCGCGTCTTAATCTCATCATTGAAGAAAGCTTCATAATCCTGCCTTGCGGCGATTTGAATAACATCGTTTTCGGGATTGCAGGTCTGTATCACTGCCGTTCCCTCGTATTTTCCTCTGCCTGCTCTGCCGACAACCTGCGTCAGAAGATCAAAGGTTCTCTCCTGACTTCTGAAATCGTCGTTATTCAGCTGCTGATCGGCA
>DNGF01000057.1 GCA_003486665.1 Oscillospiraceae bacterium | reverse complement strand
TGAGCTTATCATCGGCGACCGTCAGACAGGTAAATCCGAAATTGCCGTTGATACGATTATCAACCAAAAGGGCAAGGATGTTATCTGTATCTATGTTGCGATCGGTCAGAAGAACACTTCTGTTGTTCAGCTCGCACAGAATCTTCAAAGAGCGGGAGCGATGGAATATACGATTATAGTTTCCGCTTCGGCTTCCGAGAGTGCGCCCGTGCAGTATATTGCACCGTATTCGGGCTGCGCTATGGCAGAGTATTTCAGAGAAAAGGGCAGAGATGTCCTTATAGTATATGATGATCTGAGCAAGCACGCGGTAGCTTACCGCGCACTTTCCCTGCTTATCAGACGTCCGCCCGGACGTGAGGCTTACCCCGGAGATGTTTTCTATCTCCATTCAAGGCTTCTTGAACGTTCGGCTTGCGTTGCGGATGAATACGGCGGAGGCTCGATCACCGCACTGCCGCTTATCGAAACACAGGCGGGCGATGTTTCGGCTTACATTCCGACCAACGTTATTTCCATAACGGACGGTCAGATCTTCCTTGAAGCGGAGCTTTTCCATTCGGGTATCATGCCGGCTATCAACCCCGGTATTTCAGTCAGCCGAGTCGGCGGTTCGGCACAGCTTAAAGCGATGAAAAAGGTTTCGGGAGAGCTGAAGCTTCTCTATTCTCAGTATCTTGAGCTTAAATCGTTTGCTCAGTTCGGCAGTGACCTTGACGCGGATACAAAGAAAAGACTTGCCCTCGGCGAGAGAATCGTTGAGGTCCTCAAGCAGGACAGAAATCATCCGCTCAGAGCAGGCTGTCAGGTCGTTATTATCTATGCCGTTATTCACGGCTACCTTGACAGCGTTGAGGTCAATAAGGTTAAGGACTATGAAGAGGAGCTTTATGCAAAGCTTGAAGCGGAGAAGCAGGATCTGCTCAACCGTCTTGAAGCCGGCTTCTACGAGCAGTGCGATATAGACGAAATCGAAGCCACGCTCAAGGAAATGCAGAGGTGATATGAATGGGAGCTGATATAAAATCTCTCAGAATTCGTATCAAAAGCGTTGATTCCACACTGCATTTGACCAAGGCGATGGGACTAGTCGCTTCCTCAAAGATAAGGGGAGCAACTGCGGCAATGCTCAAAAGCCGTGATTATTCCTCGGCGCTCGGTGCAATAGTCGATCAGCTTGCCGCTTGCTCGGAGTGCAAAAAAAGTCCGTTTATCGCAGGCAACGGAAGCGATAAGGTTAAGCTTATCGTGATAGCGGGCGACAGGGGACTTGCAGGCGGCTACAACGCATATGTGTTCCGTGAGGCGGCGAATTATCCCGACGCCGAGTTTATTCCCGTCGGCAAGCGAGCTTGTGAAAGGTATTCTGCCGAGGTCAATTCCTCGGAGAAGTTTTCGGCTGCGGACGCATATGATCTTGCAAAAAAGCTTTGTGATGAGTTTAAAAACGGAGAATTCGGCAAACTCGGTATTATTTGCACGCGTTATGTTTCGATGATGACTCAGGAGGCATCCGTTCAATGGGTGCTTCCTCTTGAGAAGAAAGAAGCTCAGTCGGGTGCAGGCACAGTCTTTGAACCGAACGAGGAATATATTCTTGATACGGCTGTTCCCGAATATGTTACGGGAATTATCTTCGGCGCCGTGCGCGAGAGCTACACCTGCGAGGTCGTAGCAAGAAGAACGGCGATGGATTCCGCGGGCAAGAATGCACAGCAGATGATTGACGATCTCAGATTGCAGTATAACCGTGCAAGACAGGGTGCGATTACGCAGGAGATTACGGAAATCATCGCAGGCAGCGGATCATAAAGGAGTGATATTTTTGGAAAATTCAAATATAGGAAGCGTAGCTCAGGTTATGGGTCCTGTTGTTGACGTGCGATTTGACGAGGGCAATCTGCCTGAGATCAACAATGCTCTGACAGTACCTATCGGCGAAAAAACGCTGACGGTTGAGGTCGCTCAGCATATTGGCGATAATACCGTTCGCTGTATTGCGATGGCGTCAACAGACGGCTTGACAAGAGGTGCGCCCGTTACCGATACGGGTCATGCAATCAGCGTGCCTGTCGGCAAAGAAACGCTCGGACGTATTTTCAATGTTCTCGGCGAGGCTGTGGACAATGAACCAACGCCCGAAACTAAGGAGAGATGGAACATTCACCGCCCTGCTCCGAGCTATGACGAGCTTTCAACCTCGACCGAGATCCTTGAAACAGGAATCAAGGTTATCGACCTCATCTGCCCCTACGCAAAGGGCGGTAAAATCGGTCTTTTTGGCGGTGCCGGTGTCGGCAAAACGGTTCTTATCATGGAGCTTATCAATAACATTGCCAAACAGCACGGCGGTATTTCCGTTTTCACGGGCGTAGGCGAGAGAACCCGTGAGGGCAACGACCTTTATAACGAAATGAAAGAGTCCGGCGTTCTCAACAAGACCGCACTTGTCTACGGTCAGATGAACGAGCCGCCGGGAGCGAGAATGAGAGTAGGTCTTTCGGGTCTGACCATGGCGGAGTACTTCCGCGATGTGAAGAACCAGGACGTGCTGCTGTTCATNNACCATGGCGGAGTATTTCCGTGACGAGGAGAAGCAGGACGTTCTTCTTTTCATTGACAATATATTCAGATTTACACAGGCAGGCAGTGAGGTTTCCGCTTTGCTCGGACGTATGCCGTCCGC
>DNGF01000079.1:3444-7953 GCA_003486665.1 Oscillospiraceae bacterium | reverse complement strand
CTCGTACTCACCGATCTCGATTTTCTCGATAACAACATCATCAAACGGCTTGTCCATAAGGTCAACTCTTGTTTTTGCGATCTCGTCAACAACGTCCATTCCTTCATAAACCTGACCGAAAACGGTGTGTTTAAAATCAAGCCACGGAGTTCCGCCGACCTTTTTGTAATCCTCGATGCACTGAGCCGGGAACATTCTTTCGCCGATCATTTCCATCTGACCCATGAGGTTGCCGTCAACAGTTCCTGCCTGAACGATAAAGAACTGACTGCCGTTTGTTCCCGGACCTGCGTTTGCCATTGAGAGCGCACCCCTGAGGTTGTGAAGTCCGAGGTCGAACTCATCCTCAAATGAGCCGCCCCAAATGCTCTCGCCGCCGCGTCCCGTGCCTGTCGGGTCGCCGCCCTGAATCATAAAATTGTTGATAACACGATGAAAAATAATTCCCTCGTAATAGCCGTTCTTGGCATGAGTTGTGAAATTCTCAACAGTTTTGGGACACTCGTTCGGGAAAAGCTTGAACTTAATTGTACCTCTGTTCGTTTTCATAATTGCGATCATGTCGCCCTTTGAGGGCATGGAAAGCTGTGAAGCCATAATTAATTCCTCCGATTTATTTAATGGAATTATTATAGCATTTCACAGCCTCAATTGCAAGATGTTAAGATTTTCAAAAAATTATTGTAACTTATTTCGACTTATGATATAATTATTTTGTGTAATTATATTTTCAAATCATCAAGGCTTTTGAATTCATAGCCCTGCTCCCGTGCATAATCTATGATTCGTGCCATTGCTCCGGCGTTGTCGGAGGAAACGGCGTGCAAAAGAATTATTGCTCCGGGATGCAGGCGTGCCGTTACCTTTTCGAATGCGTAATCCGCACCCTTCTGAGCCTTGGTGTCCCAATCGGCATATGAAAGCGACCAGAATACGCTTGTGTAGCCGAGAGATCCGACAAGCTCAAGCGCACATTCTGAATACTCCCCTTTCGGGAATCTGAAATACGGCGAAGTATAGCCGAAATTCGAACGCAGATAGTTGTCGCAGTCCTGAATTTCTTTTGTCATTTCACTGCGGCTTATCTCGTCAAAGCTCGGATGTGTTGTTGAATGATTTCCTACGATATGCCCCTCTTTAATCATTCTGGCAATCACCTCAGGAGCAGACTTCAGCTCATCCGCAGTACAGAAGAATGCCGCCTTGACATTCTTTTCCTTTAAAGTGTCGAGTATTTTTTCCGTATAGCCGTTATCATAACCGCAGTCAAAGGTCAGATAAAGTACCTTTCCCTGCGACTTGGTGTCGTATGTTACAGCCTTAAAATTTTTACTTTCAAAGAATTTCTCGGAATCGACGGATATCTGATGAGGCTTTCCGTCCTTTGCGACACCGTAGGAATGTGATATCTTGGCGGTTGAAAGTCCTCTGGAATTCTCCGGGTCTTCACATTTGAGCGTAACCTGTTCAAGCGCAGGATATCCGGTATAGGTTGCCGCCGCTTTTTTCTGAGTCTTTCCCGCAACGTTTTCTGCCGTTGTTTTTTGCGTTGTCATATCGTCCGACATATCGGCACCGCATGAACACATTAGCAAAAGCATTGTGCATGATAAAATCAATGATATTATTCTTTTCAAAATCAATCACCCCATTCTATTTTTACCAACGGAAGTGATATTATGAAGTTTAAAAAAATAATTTGTGTATTGATGACAGTCGTACTTGTTTCGGCGTGTCTTCCGTTCACTGTATCGGCAGAAGAAGCAATGGCCGCCGATTACATTGAAAACGAGGTGGTTTTTGAGTATGCTCCGCCGGCTTCTTCAAGTGGCGTACGGCGCTCGCCCGCGGCTTTTCGTTCAAAGCTCAAAGCCCTCGGTGTAACGGAATTGGAAGCACTCGACAATTACGATGATTCCGTTTACACAAGCTCGGTTTCTTCCGAACCGACAACCTATGTCGCAAAAATCAGCGGTGATGTTGAAAAGACCTGCCGCGAGATTGAGAAAATCTCCGGCGTAAATTATGCCGAACCCAACTACCTGCTGGAAACCTACGGATATACAATGCCTTTGGAAATTAAAAATCAAGGCAGAAACTATGTAAACAATGAAAAATGGTATCTTGATACCGTTATGAATATTCCTGCCGCATGGGAAAAATATCAAACCTGCGGCGAGGGTGTGACCGTCGCAGTCATCGACAACGGCTTTTACGTTGACGCAACGGACTTTCCCGTTAATCTTTGGGATGACGGAAACGGCAACCACGGCTGGAACACAGCAAGCGGCAACGCCGATATCGGTCCGGCTCTGCGCTCGGACGGAACCGCACTGAACGACAGCGCACACGGTTCAAACGTTGCAGGAATTATCGGCATGGCTTCAAACGGAAGCAATTTTGTCGGCGCGGCTTTCGGGGCGGAGCTTATGCTTCTAAAGGTTGCGAGCGATGGATACACCTCCTCCGACACAAAAACAAAAATAACAAGTGCCGCCGTAGCGAATGCGATTGTCTATGCCAGACGGCACAGCGCCGATGTTATCAGTATATCCCTCGGAGTACTCAACGTATATCCCACGGCTATTAAGAATGCGGTCGATGACGCATATGCGGACAGCATTGCCATTATAGCCGCCGCAGGAAACAACGCTTTGGGAACGAGTTCATCCCTTTCCTACCCTGCCGCCGCAAGCAATGTTATCGGCGTTATGGCAAGCGACAAAACGAATCAATATTCCCTGACAGATTTTTCAAACTACGATGAAAACAGCTGTCAATACTACGATATAGTCGCCCCCGGATATGCGATCGTCGGCTGCGGAATTGAAAAAGGAAGATTTTCCTTAATGGTCGGAACATCGCAAGCCACACCGCTTGTTGCGTCATGCGTTGCATTGTATAAGTCGGTTTATCCGAATCAGACCGTTGATAAGGTTTTCCGCTCTCTCAGAAGCGCTCCCTCAAAAGCCGTGACATCAAACAGCTCCGTTTCCGCATCCAAAACATATACATACAAGATGCTTGACGCGGTAGAATTTCTTGATTACGGAGCGATCAAGCCCGAAATAGAATTCAATCTCAACACAACGGTAGTTCACGACTCCGCAACAGGCTATATCTACGGACTTGATGAGGGCTTTGCCGACATTGCAAACTATATAACCGTAAAGGACGGCACGGGAACGGCAGAGTTTATCCCGACCGCCAACGGAAACGGAACCGGCTCTCAGCTTAAAATATATACGCTGACGGGCGCAGTTTACAAAACATATACGGTTATTATTTTCGGCGATGTTAACGGCGACTGCAAAGCTGACGGTACGGATGCCGTGGTAATCGGCTGTATCGCAAACGGTATGGGCGAGTATGACGACTGTGTAAAATATGCCGCCGATGTTGATTTTGACGGCAACGTTTCCGATGTTGACATTGCAACGGTCGCGGGCTACGCAATCCAAACAGACTTTATATCGCAAATAAGATAACCGCCGTTTAATCGGCGGTAAATGAAATAATTTCAGTTTCCCACAAGCATCATCATTTCATCAACGGAGATATCGGGCTGGAGGGCCTTGTTTATTGCCATACCGATAAGCTCCGACGCACGCTCGATAACGATGTCGATTTCTCTGGGTGTGATAATCATATTGCGGTTTTCTTCCGAAAGCTCGCTTTTACTTCCGGTCAGATCATTAACGAGCGTTCCGACATCAACAACTGTCGGCACACCTACCGATATTACGGGAACACCGACCGAGCGTTCGGTGATCTCCTTTCTCGCATTGCCGACGCCGGAACCGGGAATTATTCCCGTATCGGATATTTGTACGGTCGTTCCGAGCCTTGAAAGACGTCTTGCGGCAAGTGCGTCCACAACTATCACGGCAGACGGCTCGATCGATGCCGCAATACCCTTAACCGACTCGGCAGCTTCAAGCCCTGTTCTGCCAAGCACACCGGGTATAAAACCCGCAACGCTTCTCAGCTCGCCCAATCCGATTTCCTCCGACAGCGATTTATCTATATGACGGGTCGCAAGTACCATTGAAACGCTTTTCGGTCCCACGGCATCGGGTGTTATATCGGTATTGCCTAAGCCTGCCACAAGCACCGCTCCGTTCTTCGGAATAAGATTCCTGAGCTGATTTGCAATCGCTTCTATAGTTTCTTCATCATTTATGGGATTTTTCATCAGCTGCGGAATTTCGGCGGTAATATATGTGCCGATCGGCTTTCCGAGGATTTCGCTTCCCTTTTTATTGATAATTTTTATTTTGGTGAAGCTGACTCCGCCCTCCGAGAATTCGCTGCTTTCCACTCCCTCAGGCTCTTTTTTGCCGAGTATTTCACGTTTTTCAAGCGCAAGATCGGTTCTTGGTTCCATATTAAGACGCTCCAATCAATATATTTTAAAAAATATCTGTCTTTTTTTAATAAAATATCAAAAAACACTTGCAATTTTCACGTTTTAATGATATCATAACTAACTGTGTGATACATTTATTA
>DNGF01000079.1:2690-3399 GCA_003486665.1 Oscillospiraceae bacterium | reverse complement strand
CCATCAAATCAGCTAAGAAGAGAGTGCTTGTAAACCAGACCAAGGCTGCACGCAATAAGTCAAGAAATTCCGCAATGAAGACCGCTATCAAAAAGGCTCACGTTGCTGCTGAAACAAACGCAGCAGATAAGGAAGCAGTTGTTAGAGCGGCTATCAAAAAGGTAGATCAGGCTTGTGCAAAGAACCTTATCCACAAAAACAACGCTGCCAGAAAAAAGTCAGCTCTTGCTAAGCTTCTTGCAGACTAATCTGAACACGGCATAACGGACGGATTTTTCCGTCCTTTTGTTTTTTTGTGTATAAACCGTGAATTTATCGCAAAAAGGCTTGACTTTATATTGCTCTTATACTATAATTAGGAAAATAAAACTTTTGGAGGTTTTCTATCATGTGTGATGTTATAAAGAAGATTTTTAAGGTAGTCGGTATTCTTGTTGCTATTGCCGGCGCAGTTGCAGGCGTTTATTATCTTGTAACAAAGGTTCTTCCCTGCAAGAATGAAGTTGCCGATGACGATGAGAGCGATTACGTTTCATGCTCATGCTGCGAAGCTGAGGAGCCTGTTGAGGTTGAAGCAAAATAATCAGATTTCATAAAAACGGGAGTAAGCCGAAAAGCTTACTCCTTTTTTATTTGCTTCTCGGCTTTGTCACCGCCGAAACAATAAGTCCCGATATGAGCGCCGTGGCTATTCCCGCCGCGCCTGCGC
>DNGF01000079.1:2481-2639 GCA_003486665.1 Oscillospiraceae bacterium | reverse complement strand
TCCCCTATCGCCTTTTCGGTACCTTTGGCAAGGGTGTAGCCGAATCCCGTCAACGGAACGGTTGCGCCGCAGCCTGCGAAATCAACGATCGGCTGATAAAGCCCGATCGCCTCCAGTGCTACACCGAGTACAACGAATGTAACAAGTATTCTTGCAGG
>DNGF01000079.1:0-2421 GCA_003486665.1 Oscillospiraceae bacterium | reverse complement strand
GTCGCGTCTATTAGCATCTGTCCGATTACACAGATCAGTCCGCCGATTAAAAAAGCCGTTAAAAATTCCATAAAATCACCCTGACATTATTTTCTTTCCGCTGTCATGATTTATTCTATGGAAATTTTTAATTATAAAATTTTATTTAATTGCGCCGATAAGCACATAAAGCGAAACGACAAGAATCAGATAGTTACTCCTTGTATATATCGCCGTTGCCGCGCCGATAACCGAGAGCAAAATGCCGAATACTATTCCGACATTAAACATTATCCGCTCGCTGACGAAGACGGACAAAATTCTTCCTCCGTCAAGCATTCTCACCGGAAGAAGATTAAAAACAGCTAAGCCCATATTCATCCTCACAGCTTCATTCACACTGAATAAACTTAATAAAAAAGCCAAAATTAGGTTTATGGCAGGTCCCGCCGCCGCAATTATTATTTCATGACTCCTCGGCATAATTCGCACTCCGCAGTCAATCCTCATGCCGAAATAGCCGAGAGTTACACTCTTTGTTTTCTCACCGAGCAATGTCATTGCCGTCAGATGTCCAAATTCGTGCAATATACAAAACAAAAAACACAGCAAAATATTTTCATTTTTGAACACCACAAGCATTAACGTCAGCACCGCAACAAAATAGTAATCTATGATCAGATTGACTCCGCGTACATTAAGCCTCATACTTCACCGTTTTCATGCGGCAGATATAAAAGCGGATCAACCGATTTGCCGTTTACATTGACCTCAAAATGGAGATGCGGACCGGTGCTTCTCCCCGTGCTGCCTACAAGAGCAATTGTTTCTCCTGCACGGATCACATCACCTTTTTCCGCAATTATTTTGGAACAATGGCAATAAAAGGTTTCACTGCCGTCCCTATGAATCAGACCTATGTAGTTGCCGCTTACGCTGTTACTGCCGACGTCGCTTACAATTCCGCTGTACGCCGCTCGCACCTCTTCCCCCTGCGATGCCGCAATATCAATGCCTGAGTGCATAAGATATTCTCCCGAAACGGGATTGGTTCTGTTGCCGTATTCCGAGGTTATTTCCCCGTGAACAGGAACCGTTATTTCCTCATCGCTTTTAAAAAGCGACATAACAGCTAACGTATCACCATCGGCAGCGCTTTTTACCGATTTGCCGCTTTTGCTTTGAGCTGACGCTTTTTCCTCGCTCTCCTGCTTATCGTCCGCAGCTTCAACCTGACCGATTACCTTTTTAGCCGATGACGCAATCTCCTGCGCGCTCATATCGACAGACATTATCCTGTTGTACTCGTTCTTTATGAATTCAAACGTCTGCGGACTCAGCCTTCCGATAAGAAATACCGAAACGACCGCAACGGCACATACTATAAACTGAACAAGCATTACCGTATTTATCGGGCTGCTCTTTTTTTCGGATACCGTTGCTTGCTCGGTCTTATCTTTCGGTCTTGTTACTGCCTCATCCATATTTATCACCTCAGATAATTTGTATGCCGAAAATAAAGTATAAATAACCGAAAAAGCTACAGATAAGGCTATTTTTGTTTGCAAATAATCAGCAATTCGTCTATTGACTTTTTATATGGCAAATGCGATAATTTAGGAAATGATATAAAACCGTTCGTAAAATAATCCATTGGAGGTATTAAAATGGCGAAAAAGATTAACTATCCTCTTTATCAGGTTCAGCCGTTTTCATCAATAAAGGAAATGATCGACCTTGCGGTTCGGAATGCCGGCGATAAGGTCGCATATAAATTTAAAATAGATGATGAGGTTCGTGAAATCACCTTTTCCGAATTCTATACAACAATTAAAAATCTCGGTGCGTTTCTGCACGAAAACACAGAAGACAAAAGGCATATTGCCTGTATCGGAAAGAATTCATACGAATGGATAACGGCATATATCACGGCTCTTCGCGGTGACGGAGTGTTTGTTCCCCTTGATAAGGATCTCCCCACCGCCGATATAATTCACGTTATAAATGACAGCGAGTGTACCGTTGTTTTTTGCGACGGAAAGTTTGAAGAAGTTTTCAGAGAAAATCTCGATAAGCTGTCGGCAGTCAAGCTCTTTATAGTTTTCGACCGTACCGAGAATGACGGGAAGTTTCTTTCATACACCGATGCGCTTCAAAAAGGCAGTGAGCTTGATCCTTCGGCATTTCTCAGTGAGCAAAGCGATCCCAACGAATTAAAGCTTCTTGTTTATACTTCGGGAACAACAGGTTTTTCAAAGGGAGTAATGCTCTCCGAACATAACATCGTTTCCAGCGTTTATTACGGACTTATGATTTCGACCGTTTATGACACCGGACTTTCTCTTCTTCCGTATCATCACACCTATGAGGCGGTCAGCGACATACTCGTATCATTCCATCATCACTCAACGCTTTGTATCAACGAAAGTCTGCCCGCAATTC
>DNGF01000010.1:2067-7694 GCA_003486665.1 Oscillospiraceae bacterium | reverse complement strand
TGTGTCCATCATCATGGACGGAAACGGACGATGGGCCAAGCAGAAGGGACAGGAAAGGGTCGCCGGTCATTTCGAGGGCGTGGAAAGTGTGAGGGCATGTGTGGAAGCCGCCGCGGAAGCCGGGGTGAAATATCTTTCGCTGTTCGCCTTTTCAGAAGAAAACTGGGGACGTCCCGAGGGCGAAGTCAGTACCTTGATGGAACTCATGATGAAAGCGATCGCGGAGGAGATAGGCTCGTTGGCTTCCAAAGGGGTCAGATTCCGTGTGCTTGGAAATATCTCGCGGTTGGGGCAGAAACTTTTGGATGCGATTCATGAGGCGGAGAGGAAGACTGAACCGGCTTCGGGGAAAGAACCGCTCATGACACTTGTCATCTTTTTGAGTTATAGCGGAAAGTGGGACATCCTGCAGGCCGCCAAAAGAATGGCCAAGGAATATGCGGACAATCCTGACGGCTTGGAATCCGTTGACATGGAGGACTTTGGGCATTATCTGGTGACCGATGGCATTCCTGATCCGGATCTTATTATCCGGACCTCCGGAGAGGAGAGGATAAGCAACTACCTCCTCTGGCAGGCTGCATATTCGGAATTTCTTTTTGTAGATACGTTGTGGCCTGATTTCAGACGTTCTGAGTTCATGGCTGCTCTGGAAGAATATTCCCACCGGAACCGCAGGTATGGAAAAGTTAAATAACTTGCGTATATTTGCAGCTTAATTCAATGAAATCTGATTCGATGAAAGTATATCGCTTCTTGTGCCTCGCCGCCTTGTCTTTCGCCGTCATCCCTGCCATGGGACAGGAAACGGCGAAATCTTCTGTTCCCGCCGAGGTTGATTATGACCACCCGAAGACCTACTATGTGGGTGGAGTCACCGTTGAGGGAAACCACCAGTTCTCAAGCCAGCAGATAATCTCCCTGACCGGTCTTCAGAAAGGCATGAAGGTCACTATTCCGATGGGAGGGAGAGCGGAATCGCTTAATGCCGGTACTGCGGCGGCAATACTTATTTGGGAGATGCTGAGAAAATGAATGATAAGGTTTACTGGGTGTGGGCGCAGGACGCTCTCGGAATTTCCGCAAGCGTCAAGACAGATGAGATAGTATCGTATTTCGGCACGGCTAAAAAGCTTTATCTTGCCGGTGAATATGAATGGAAGATTTCGGGAATATTTACAAACGGACAGATAAGAAAATTAAAATCAACTGTCCTTGACAATGCCGAAAAAATTGTTGCCGAATGCGACCGATACAGGATCAAAATAGTAACACCGGAGGATGACAGCTATCCGTCTATGCTTTTCAAATTGCCTAATTTACCGCTTGTTCTTTATGTACGCGGAGATTTAGACTGTTTGAAAAACAAAATTACGGTAGCAATGGTAGGCGCGAGAGAAGCAAGTGATATCGGCGTCAGAATTGCAAGGTCGCTTTCCGCCTCACTGAGCCGTTCGGGTGCGGTTGTAATAAGCGGAGCGGCGAGAGGTATCGACAGTGCGGCGCATACGGGTGCGCTGAATGCGGGAGCAAAGACTGTTGCGGTCCTCGGATGCGGATTCGGAACAAATTATCTGCCGGAAAATGAGGCGCTCAGACGTGAGATCGCCCACAACGGCGCACTCGTTACGGAGTATCCTCCGAGAACTCCGGCTCTCGGCCGTAATTTTCCGTTCAGGAACCGAATAATTTCCGGTCTTTCCTACGGAACGATTGTTATTGAGGCTAACGAAAAGAGCGGATCGTTAAGAACCGTTAATCATGCAATAGAGCAGGGCAGAGATATATTTGCTGTTCCCGGCGACATAACCTCAAGCATGAACATGGGAACAAATAAGCTCCTGCGTGACGGCGCAAAGCCTGTTTTTAACGCGATGGACGTTCTTGAGGAGTATGCGGAGAGATATCCCGATCTGCTTGATATGAAAAAGATTGAAACTGTTCTGAAGATGGATCAGACGCCGATGAATACGTCGGAAAAGGTCGAAAAGAAGGAACAAACGGAAAATAAGAAAAAGACGGCTTTTGTCAAACCTGCCGCCCCGAAAGGCATAAGCGATACGGCAAAGCTGGTATTTGATTCTTTTACACAGGAAACGATGCAGGCAGAGGAGCTGATCCTGAAAACGGGTCTTAGTACCGTTGATTTTCTCTCGGCAATGACCGAGCTTGAAATTTTGGGATACGTTGAACCTCTCGCAGGCAAAAACTATAAAATAACCGCTGAATAATTCGCGGTGCAAATTTTCGGCTGATTGTCGGCATTGCACCTTAAAATTTAGCGGATGCAAAAACAATAACTTAAATAGGATGATGTGTTTATGTCCAAGCTGGTAATAGTGGAGTCACCCACAAAGGTTAAAACAGTTAAAAAATATCTCGGTCAAGGCTACAATGTCACCGCCTCAATGGGTCACGTTCGTGATCTTCCGGCGGCAAAGCTCAGCGTTGATATAAAAAAGGATTTTGCCCCGAAATACGCGGTAATTAAGGGAAAGGAGAAGCTTGTCAAAGAGCTTAAAAGCATGGTTGCCGAGTCTGACGGCGTGTATCTTGCAACCGACCCCGACCGTGAGGGAGAGGCGATTTCATGGCATCTTGCAACGTTGCTCGGCCTTGATATGAACGACGCAAACAGAATTACTTTTAACGAAATAACGAAAACAGGTATTGAGAACGGTATGAAAAACCCCCGTTCGATTGACATGAATCTTGTAAACGCACAGCAGGCACGAAGAATTCTTGACCGCCTTGTAGGTTACAAGCTCAGCCCGTTTATTTCGCAGAAGATTCGCAGAGGTCTTTCGGCAGGCCGTGTCCAGTCCGTTGCCGTCAGACTCATAGTCGATCGTGAAAATGAGATCAGAGCTTTCAATCCGGAGGAATACTGGACTCTTGACGCAAAGTTTCTCGCACCGAGCAGAAAAAGCTTTTCAGCAAGCTTCTACGGCGATGAAACGGGCAAGGTCAAAATCACAAATAAGGAACAGGCTGACGCATATCTCGCAAGGCTTGACAATGCGAAGTACAGCGTGACATCGGTCAAAAAGGGTACAAGAAAGAAGAACCCGGCTCCGCCGTTTATAACTTCAACTCTTCAGCAGGAAGCATCGCGCCGAATGGGATTCCAGGCTCAGCGCACAATGCGCGCCGCTCAGGAGCTTTACGAGGGCGTTGATATCGCAGGAATCGGCACAACGGGTCTTATAACATACATGAGAACGGACTCCCTGAGAATTTCCGAGGAGGCGAGAGCCGCTACAAACAGCTTTATTCTCGAAACCTACGGCGAAAAATATCTTCCCGAAAAGCCGAGATACTTTAAATCGAGAAGCAACGCTCAGGACGGTCACGAGGCTATCAGACCGACCAACCCGGCGCTTACTCCCGACAAGGTGAGAGGCAGCCTTACCTCGGATCAGTATAAGCTCTATACGCTTATCTGGAAGCGATTTGTTGCAAGCCTTATGGCAACCTGTATTCAGAATACCGTAAAGGCGGAGATTGACGCGGTTACAGAGGGCATTGACGGTTATTGCAGATTCACGGCGGCAGGCTACAGCATTAAATTTGACGGATTCACCGTTCTTTATGAAGAAAGTACGGATGATGAGGAAACCGAAGCCGAGGGCAAGCTCCCTGAGCTTAACACGGGCGATAAGCTCAAGCTTAAAGAGCTTAAGGGCAATCAGCACTTTACACAGCCGCCGGCAAGGTATACCGAAGCTTCGCTCATCAAGGCACTTGAGGAGAACGGAATCGGACGTCCGAGTACCTATGCAACGATCATCACAACGATCGTTAAACGCGAGTATGTTAAACGTCAGCAGAAACAGCTCTATCCGACTGAGCTGGGCGAAGCCATAACGAAGCTTCTTAAGGAAAAGTTCTCCAAGATAGTAAATACAAAATTCACTGCGGGTATGGAAACCAAGCTCGACGAGGTCGGCGAGGGTAAGGAAGATTACATTGCCATGCTCCATGAATTCTATGATGAATTTGACAAAAACCTGCAAAAGGTTAAGGCGGAAATGAAGGACGTCAAGATTCAGCTTGACGAGGATGTAACGGATATTCCGTGCGAAAAATGCGGCAGAATGATGGTTGTCAAAGTCGGCCGTTACGGAAAGTTCCTTGCCTGTCCCGGTTATCCCGAATGTAAGAACGCAAAGCCGCTTGTCACAAAGACAAGTGCAAAATGCCCAAAGTGCGGCGGCGAGGTCATTGAAAGAAAGTCCAAGAGGGGATATCCGTTCTTCGGCTGTTCAAATTGGCCGGAGTGCGACTTTATGACATGGGATAAGCCGACTGATGAGGTCTGCCCAAAGTGCGGCAAGTCGCTTTTCAAGCGCAGAGGCGGACTTATAGTTTGTCTTGACGAAAACTGCGGCTACGAGCGCAAGGCGGAAAGAAAAAGCAAGAAAAAGGAAGATAAATAAATGGACAGAGTTCTTGTTGTCGGCGGAGGTTTAGCCGGTGTTGAGGCGGCATGGGCGCTTGCAAACAGGGGCGTTCCCGTTACAATAGCCGAGATGAAGCCGAAAAAACATTCTCCCGCTCATAAAACGGATATGCTTGCAGAGCTTGTCTGCTCCAATTCGCTCAAGGCTCAGCGCGTAGGTTCGGCGGCAGGATTGCTCAAAGCTGAAATGGAAAGGCTCGGTTCAATTTGTGTTGAATGTGCAAAAAAATGCAGTGTTCCGGCAGGCGGTGCGCTTGCGGTTGACCGTGATATGTTTGCAAAATACATTACGGAAAAAATCAAAGAAAACAGCCTTGTAAAGGTAATACACGGCGAGGTTACGAAAATAGATCCCGACGAATACACAATAATCGCAACGGGACCGCTCACCTCGGACGGACTTTCCCCGGCGATAGAAAAGCTTACCGGAGGCAGCGGATTGTATTTTTACGATGCCGCCGCACCTATTGTAACGGAGGAGAGCATAGACAAATCAAAGGTTTTTAAGGCGGCACGATACGACAAGGGAACTGCCGATTATATAAACTGCCCGATGACACGTGAAGAATACACNNGCATCCCCTCATTGAGCTTGAATGCCGTGAAGTTACGGAGATTCCTGAGGGCAATGTTATCATCGCCGCAGGTCCGCTCGCTTCCGACACTCTTGCCGATAAGGTCAAGGAGCTTTGCGGCGGTTCGCTAAGCTTTTTTGATGCGGCGGCTCCGATCGTTACGGACGAGAGCATTGATAAATCCTGCGCCTTTACTCAGTCAAGATATGACCGCGGCGGTGAGGACGATTATCTTAACTGCCCGATGAATAAGGAAGAATACGAGAATTTCTATAATGAGCTTGTCAATGCCGAATCGGCGGAATTGCACTCATTTGACAAGAAAAAGGGCGTTTACGAAGGCTGTATGCCGATTGAGGTCATGGCTTCGAGAGGTGCGGATACAATGCGTTTCGGTCCTTTGAAGCCTGTCGGATTGAGAGATCCGAGGACGGGTCATCGTCCGTGGGCGGTTTTGCAGCTTCGCCGTGAGGATTCGAGCGGTACGATGTATAACCTTGTCGGATTCCAGACAAATCTCAAATTCGGAGAGCAAAAGAGAGTTTTCTCTATGATTCCCGCACTGAAAAATGCGGAGTTTGTCCGCTACG
>DNGF01000010.1:0-2036 GCA_003486665.1 Oscillospiraceae bacterium | reverse complement strand
GTCCGCTACGGCGTGATGCACAGGAATACATTTATTGATTCGCCCCGACATCTGAACAGTGATTTCTCGTTCAGAGGACGTGACGGCTTGTACTTTGCAGGTCAGATCACGGGCGTTGAGGGCTATATGGAGTCCGCATCGTCGGGAATCCTTGCCGGAATAAATATGGCAAACAGGCTTGCAGGCAAGGCTCCGTTTGAGCTTCCCGATTATACGATGATGGGCGCACTTTCAAAATATATAAGCAACGAGAGCGTGACGGATTTTCAGCCGATGGGCGCAAATTTCGGAATTCTGCCGCCGCTCGATGAAAAAATAAGAGATAAAAAATTGAGATACGAAGCTCTTGCAAAGAGAAGTCTTGATTTTTTTAACGAAAGGTTCGGTGAAAATGAAACCTGATATAAATGAGCTTCAGCAGAAGCTCGGATATAAATTTAAAAATGAGTCGCTGTTGCTCCGCGCGCTTTCTCATTCGTCATATTTCAATGAGAATCACGGCACTTGCGAAGGCTCGAACGAACGTCTTGAATTTCTCGGCGATTCCGTTCTCGGCTTTATAACGGCGGAAAACTTTTTCAAGAACTATACGGATTTTCCGGAGGGAGATCTTACGAAGCTTCGCGCGGCAATGGTCTGCGAAAAGTCGCTTGCATCCTTTGCCCGTGAAATTCAGCTCGGCAAATACCTTATGCTCGGCAAGGGCGAGGTCGTAACGGGCGGCAGAGAGCGTCCCTCAATTCAGGCGGACGCATTTGAGGCGGTTATTGCCGCGATCTACCTTGACGGCGGCATGGATGAAGCAAGAAAATTTGTGCTTAAATATATTGACGAGGCGATCAGAAAGCACCGCTCGGTCAAGGATTACAAGACGATGCTCCAGGAGGTTGTTCAGCGCAACCCCGGCGAGGTTGTTGAATATGTACTTGCCGGCGAGAGCGGTCCGGATCACGACAAGCGCTTTGAGGTTGAGGTTCATCTCAATTCAAACGTTATCGGCAGGGGCGTCGGCAGAAGCAAGAAGCGCGCAGAGCAGGAGGCTGCAAGGGAAGCCTTGGAGCTTATGGGACTGTGAAGCATATAAATGTGGGGCTTTTTGTTCCGCACAACGGATGTCCGCACCAATGCACATTTTGTAATCAGCGCGTAATTTCGGGTCAGAGCAAGCAGGTAACGCCCGATGACGTTGACGAAGCGGTCAAAATTGCGATGAACAATCCCGACAGCGCTGGCGGCGAAATAGCCTTTTTCGGCGGCAGCTTTACGGCGATAGACCGTGATGTTATGGTCGGACTTTTGAAAGCGGCATACAAATATGTTGAAAACGGCAGCTTTAAGGGTATACGCTGCTCAACACGTCCCGATGCGATCGATGATGAAATTTGTCGGATTTTGAAGTCCTACGGCGTTACGGCTGTCGAGCTTGGCGCGCAGAGCATGAACGATGAGGTTCTGCGGCTCAATCGCAGAGGTCACACCTCGCAGGATATTGTCAAGGCATCAAAAATGCTGAAAAGCTACGGCTTTGAGCTTGGACTTCAGATGATGACGGGGCTTTACGGCTCAACGGATGAGGACAGCATTGACACTGCGAAGAAAATTATTGCTCTGAAGCCTGAAACGGTTCGCATTTATCCGACCGTTGTGCTTGAAAACACCGAGCTTGCCGAGCTTTACAAAAGCGGCAAATATCAGCCCGAAACGGTTGACTCGGCGGCAGAGCTTTGTGCAAAGCTGCTTTTGATGTTCAATGAAGCGGATATAGCCGTTATCAGAACCGGACTTCATTCGGGCGGCGGAGTAGAGGGCGAGTATCTTGCAGGCGCATACCATCCGGCATTTAAGGAGCTTTGCGAGGGTAAATACTACCTCAACAGGGCTATAGAATATATTAAAGAGAATAATATACCTCAGGGAAAAATCACAATTTATGTTGCCTCCGATGCAATTTCAAAAATGACGGGGCAGAAACGCTGTAATATTGCAAGGCTCAGAGAAATGGGCTATGATGCTAAAATTGCGGCGGACAGCAAAAC
>DNGF01000025.1:2225-5234 GCA_003486665.1 Oscillospiraceae bacterium | reverse complement strand
ACCATCAATGTCTACAACTGGGGCGAATATATCTCGGACGGTGCTGAGGATACTCTGGACGTAAACAAGGAATTTGAGAAAGAAACGGGAATCAAGGTCAATTACACAACCTACGATTCAAACGAGAATATGTATAATAAGATCAAGGGCGGCGGAGCAAACTACGATATAGTTATTCCGTCCGACTACATGATCGAGCGCATGATAAACGAGGATCTTCTCGAAAAAATTAATTTTGACAATATCCCGAATTACAAAAACATCATGCCGAAGTACAAAAATCTGTACTTTGACCCGAAGAATGAATATTCCGTTCCCTACAATGTCGGCATGGTCGGACTTGTCTATAACACCAAAATGGTTGAGGGTACGCCCGACAGCTGGAGTATCATGTGGGATCAGAAATATAAGGGTCAGGTACTTATGTTCAATAACTCCCGTGACGCTTTCGGCATCGCACAGTTCCTCTTGGGTATTGACATCAATACGACCAACGTTCAGGACTGGGAAAAGGCTTATGAAAAGCTCAAGGAGCAGAAGCCTATCGTTCAGTCATATGTTATGGACGACGTTTTCAACAAGATGGAGGGCGGCGAAGCGGCAATAGCCGCATACTATGCAGGTGACTGTATCAGCATGGCTGAGAATAACCCCGATCTTGCCTTTGTCTATCCGAAAGAGGGAACAAATATTTTTGTCGATTCCATCTGCATTCCGAAGGGATGTCAGAACAAGGAGGCAGCCGAGCTTTATATCAACTTTATGCTCAGAGGCGACATTGCACTTGCAAATGCCGAGTATATGTGTTATGCTACTCCTAACCAAGCGGTTCTTGACAACGAGGAATATTCACTCAGGGATAACGAAATGCTCTATCCCGATGAGGAGCATACTCCGCCGACCGAGTACTTCCATAATCTCGATTCCGAGATGCTTATGCTCATGACATCGCTCTGGGATAATTTGAAAATTGAGGGCAATAACGACAGATCCGTTTATATCGGTCTGATCTCATTTGCCGTGATTGTTATTGTTTATTTCATTTACAGAGCAATCCTGAAGAAAAAAAGAGAGAGTATGTATTGATTTGTATCGGATCGGCATACTTTTCCGAGAGGTGTAAAGAATGAAGAAGATAGGCTTCATAAAGATCATGGCGGCTGTTATGTGCGCCGTTACCGTGTTGAGCGTGTTCACATCATGCGCTTCAAAAAGAAAAGAGCCGAAAACAAATTCGCAGGACGTAGGCAGTACGATCATTGATCCGCGCTGGATAATTGCTCCGACGATAGTTGCCGATGCGATTGAGCCTCTTGTCAGAGCGGACTATAACGAAAGCACAAGGCACTACGACATCAGCTACGCCGATTGCTTCAAGATCAAACAAAACGGTAAATACGGAATTATCGACTACAACGGAAAGGTTGTCGTTAAGCCGAAATACGACAGTATTGCCGCGATAAGGAACAGCGAGGATTTCATCGCGTTAAGCAAGAATTCGGACGGCGAAACGGTACAGACTTATATCAATTATAAGGATTTCTCGACCGAAGCTGCGTATAACAAGTACAACACTCTTAAGTATGAGTACCTTTGGAACTCTACGGATAATTCAGCCGTTTTTGTTCAGAACGATAACGGCGAAATATATAAGGATGAACTCAAGGCTTCCTTGCCGGAATCGGTGAAGAGCGTAAAGGACGCTGACGGCAAATACGTTCCGGACGGCAAATACGGACTTTATGTCAACGGCAAAAACGTAATGGGCATGATCTATTCGGGCGCAGGCTGTTTTTCAAACGGTATGGCTGCCTTTAAGTCCAACGGAATTTGGGGCTATATTGATTCAAACGGAAAAACCGTTCTCCCGTTCGGTTATGACGCGGTCAAGGGATACAGCGCTTTCGGCGGCGAGGACACGCCTTATGAGAGCTATGACGGATATGTAACCGTGACAAAGGGTGGAAAGTTCGGCGTTTACACAAACGAGGGCAGTCCCGTTACAAAGATGGCTTATGACGGCGCAACGCCCGTTGTCGGCGGCAGAGCATATGTGCTTCAGGAGGGAAAATGGGGACTTATCTCACTCGGCGATTCCACCTATGCCTCCGCAAGGACGGAAGCTCAGACCACAACAAAGCCGAAGGAAACAACGACAAAGAAAGATGAAACCACAACGGAAAAAACTACCGTTGAGGAAACAACGACTGCGGAGGGCGCAGGAAATTATACCGTCAATACGGACGGACTTAAGCTCAGAACCGACGCAGGTACGCAGAACGACATCATTCTTGAACTCAGCGAGGGAACGACGCTTAAAATCGACAGAATCGCAGACGGCTGGGGTCATACATACTATGAAGGTAATGAGGGCTGGGTAAGCCTTGATTATCTCGATAAGGAGTAAGCGATGCTTCAGCGTCTTGACAAACTGATTGCCTCTCAGGGACAGTTCAGCCGAAGAGAGGTTCAGGAGCTTATTAAAAACGGAAAAGTCAAGGTCAACGGAACGGTTGTCCGCGACAGGGGAGCAAAGACCGATGACGAAAAGGATTCCGTTTTTATTAACGGAAAGGAAATAAGCTTCCGCAAATTTGTTTACCTTATGCTCAACAAGCCGAAAGGCGTTGTCAGCGCAACGAGCGACAATAGCGTTAAAACGGTCATAGACCTTGTTCCCGGTGAATATAAAGGGAGAAAGCTTTTTCCGGCGGGTCGGCTCGATATCACAACAACGGGCTTTGTCCTTATCACCGATGACGGCGACTTTGCCCACAGGATTCTTTCTCCGAAAAATCATATTGAAAAAACCTACGAAGCCGTACTTGCCGAGAGGGTGACGGATGAACAGCTTGAATCGGTATGCGGCGGAATTGAGCTTAAGGACGGAACAAAATGTCTGCCGGCAAAGGTGAGAGTCATTGAGGACGGTGACAATCCTCTTGTTGAAATAAAAATCTGCGAGGGCAAGTATCATCAGATCAAGAGAATGTTTGCCGCCGCGGGCAG
>DNGF01000025.1:0-2179 GCA_003486665.1 Oscillospiraceae bacterium | reverse complement strand
GAATCGGACTTAAACGCACGAAGATGGGCGGGCTTGAGCTTGACCCGAATCTCAAAGAGGGAGAGTGCAGAGAGCTTTCCGAGCTTGAGATAAAAATGATCGAAAACGGATAATTTTCGGAATGTTTATTTATTTCGGACATATTATATTTATAAAATAAATAATAAATAATGTATGACATCGGGAAAAGTCGGTTTTAACAAAAAAACTTGACTTTTTCCGATCAATACACTATAATAGCACTATTGCTGTACTTTGGTGGTTAAAGTACAGGCTTTTGTCTGTATCACGACCAAAATACCGAGTAATTGCATTGAAAGGATGAAATTTATGGCACAGGAAATCTTGCTTACAGCCGAAGCTTACAAAAAGAAAAATGATGAGCTGGAATATCTTAAAACAACGGGACGTGACGAGATAGCCGAAAGAATCAAAGAGGCCAGATCATTCGGAGATCTTTCAGAAAACAGCGAGTATGACGAGGCGTTGAACGATCAGGCTAAAATGGAGGCTAAAATCGCTCAGCTCGAAAATGAAATGAAGAACGCTAAAATTCTTGACGAAAGCGCAATTACTACCGAGGCTATTCACGTCGGATCAAAGGTTAAGATCCGTGATGTTGAATACGGCGATATCGAGGAGTACAAGATCCTCGGCGAGAGCCAGGCAAACCCCGATGAGGGAATTATTTCGGATCAGTCGGCAGTCGGTAAGGCTCTTATCGGCAATAAGGTCGGCGATGTTGTGAACGTTCATCTTCCGAACGGTAATACAATTGCCTTTGAGGTTCTTGAAATTTCTATATAAACATATCGGGCGCAGGCTTTGCCTTACGCCCGTTAATTGCTATGAATGGAGAGTTAAATATGGCAGAAGAAAAGAATACTCCGGTTGTTGAAACTGAGGAGAACGCTAACGAACTCAGAAAGATCAGGGTTGACAAGCTTGTTGCGCTTCAGCAGGCAGGCAAGGACCCGTTCCAGATAACGACCGCCGAGCAGTCGGCGACCAGCGCAGAGATTACTGCCGCTTTCGAAAAGCTTGAGGCGGAAACGAACGAGCTTCCGGAGGATCAAAGACCGGAGCAGGTGAGAATAGAAAACGTATCCCTCTGCGGACGTATCATGACATGGAGAGATATGGGTAAAGCCAACTTCATCGACATTACCGACCGTGCAGGACGTATGCAGGTTTATGTCAGAATGAACGATATCGGCGAGGACGAGTTTGCCGAGTTCAAAAAGTGGGATATCGGCGATATTATCGAGGTCAAGGGCTTCGTTTTCAGAACACGCAGAGGTCAGATCTCCGTCCATGCTCAGGACGTTAAGCTTCTTTCAAAGTCGCTTCTTCCGCTTCCCGAAAAGTTCCACGGACTTAAGGATACCGATACAAGATACCGTCAGCGTTATCTTGATCTTATCGTTAATCCCGACGTTAAGACAACGTTCTACAAGCGTTCGCTTATTATAAAGAAGATCAGAAACTTCCTTGACGAGAAAAACTTTGTTGAGGTTGAAACTCCGATTCTCGTTTCCAACGCAGGCGGTGCGGCGGCAAGACCGTTCGTTACTCACCATAACTCACTCAACGAGGATTTCAAGCTCAGAATTTCACTTGAGCTTTACCTCAAGCGCCTTATCATCGGCGGCATGGAGAGAGTTTATGAGATCGGCAGAGTTTTCCGTAACGAGGGTATGGACACAAGACATAACCCTGAGTTCACTCTCATGGAGCTTTATCAGGCATATACGGATTACCACGGCATGATGGATCTTACCGAGAATATGTTCAGATACCTTGCAACCGAGGTTTGCGGTTCAACGACCATCACCTACGGCGACAAGGAGATCGACCTCGGCAAGCCGTTTGAAAGACTCACAATGACAGACGCCGTTAAGAAGTATGCGGGCGTTGATTTTGATGCGGTCAAGGATGACGCAGAGGCAAAGAAGCTCGCTAAGGAGCATAACATTGAGTTCGAGGAGCGCCACACAAAGGGCGATATTCTCAACCTCTTCTTTGAGGAGTTCTGCGAGGACAAGCTCATTCAGCCGACATTCATCATGGATCACCCAATTGAGATATCACCACTTACCAAAAAGAAGCCATCAGATCCGGCTAAGGTTGAGCGTTTTGAATTGTTCATTAACACATGGGAGATGTGTAATGCCTATTC
>DNGF01000183.1:8774-9366 GCA_003486665.1 Oscillospiraceae bacterium | reverse complement strand
GTGAATGACAGTCCGGTGGACGTTCAGAGCCGCGACGTGACCGAGCCGCAGCGAGAAGCTGTCAGCGAAGCTGACTGAGGGGTTTTGTGAAGATCTTGATGAGTTTTAATTTAACCCCTCCGGCTTCGGCGCAAACCGCCGAAGCCACCTCCCCTAACAATCAGGGGAGGCTGAAACGTAACATAAATTTCTGCGTTGAATTTATGAAGCAGTATGTATTTTTTTCTACTTATTGAAAAAGCGGCATTAACTTTCCAAGCCTCCCCTTGTTGCAAGGGGAGGTGTCGCATGAGCGACGAAGGGGATAAAGAGAATATATAATTTCAGACAAAACCGGTAAGAGCTTGCATTGCACGTCCGTCAAAGCTAGCAGAAAAAAAGGCGGACGACCGATGGTCGCCCTTACAAATGGAACTGAAGTTTTATAAAAATAAAGTTAGATGAAATCCCAAGATGAGATGAAAATTTGTGGGCGCCCCTGTAGGGGAGCTGTCAGCGAAGCTGACTGAGGGGTTTAATAAAAGTCAGATGAAATTAACTTCGATTTAGTAGGAGCGTGCATCGCACGTCCGCTGAAGTCAGCAGAAAATAA
>DNGF01000183.1:3703-8761 GCA_003486665.1 Oscillospiraceae bacterium | reverse complement strand
AAAGGCGGACGACCGATGGTCACCCCTGCAAGCGATATTAAAGTTTTACAAAGCTTATGATTTGTTCCGTGTTTTAAAAAATCCTACAAAGCTTTATTAAAAAACGAATCCAAACACATTACATTTCCGAAAAACCGTATAAACAAAAAAATTCGGTATTCTTAATAATAATTGTAAGATTTTACACCCACATATAAGGTACAATCTATTGACTAAAAACGACGTTTATAATATAATTAATAATGAATAATCATAACTGTGTCGAAAAAGCAAGACGGCTCGGTTTATGATTCCGGATCGGCGTTCGGAAATGTTACCGCTACAGATAAAATTGGGGGTGCGAGGGATGTATTCGGTTCGCAAACTGAAAAAATACGATGCTGCGGGATTGATTAAGGTATCCGATATCCTGTATAAATGCGGCAAGGATATGGCTGAAAAATACGGTCTGCATCATTGGGATAATTCGAAGCTGAAAAACACGGCTGTTGTTGCCCTTTGTGTGCTGAAAAACGATATTTACCTTGTCTTTGACGAGAACAAAGCATATGTCGCAACGTTTCAGGTGCGAAAGGACGGAGAATCGCTGCTGTTTCAAAAGCTTGCAACCCTGCCCGATTTTGCAGGGGGAGGCATAGGCTCCTTCTGTATGGCGGAGATTGAAAAAATCGCGAAAGCGGAAAATTGTAAATCGGTCATCTGCGAGGTTTACGACAAAAGCGAACACGCGGCGGACTTTTACAAGCACAGAGGGTACTCGGTGTACGGTACCGCTCAGACTTTGAAATATACGGAATTAAAGCTTAAGAAAGAACTTTGAGGCGGAAAATGAAAAAATTATTGGTTATAGGAGCCGGTTTTCTCCAGGATTTTGTTATTCAAAAAGCAAAGAAAATGGGATATGAAACGCTGACTGTGGACGCAGATCCGAACGCTGTCGGTTTCAAAAGTGCGGACAGATATGCGGTCATAAATATTGTTGACGAAAAGGCGTGTCTTGAGTATGCGCGCAAGGAGAATATAGACGGCGTTTTGACCGCAGCGACCGATTACGGCGTTTTGACCGCGGCTTATGTTGCGCGTGAGATGAACCTGCCCGGCTTGAATTACGAGGCGGCGCAGCTGATCAAGAATAAATACAGAGTACGCAAATGCTTGTTCGATTCGCATATTGACGACACTGAGCAGGCGTATGAAATTGATAAGGACACCGATTTGAAAGACCTTTGCGGAAAGCTTTCTTTCCCCGTTATGGTGAAGCCGTGTGACGGTTCGGGAAGCAGGGGAGCGAGCAGAGTTGACTCACCTGAGGACTTCCCGAAAGCGTGCAGTGCCGCGATGGATTCGTCAATTACCCACCGCGCGGAGGTTGAAACCTTTATCACAGGCACGGAATACGGCGCGGAAAGCCTTGTTGCCGGCGGAGAGGTCCACGTTCTCGGAATCATGAGAAAATGGATGACGAAGCCGCCGTATTATGCGGAACTCGGTCATGCGATTCCGACTGACCTGCCGCGCGAGGTTGAGGAGCGCGCAAGACAATGCGTTGAAAATGCAATCAAGGTATTGGGAATTAGCTTCGGCTCGGTAAATATGGATATGCTCATTACGAAAGAGGGCAAAATCCACATCATAGACATCGGCGCAAGAATGGGCGGAAACATGATAGGTCCATGCGTTATTCCCTACGGAACGGGAATCGACTACATGGCGAACATGATAAGAAACGCAGTCGGCGATGAAACGGATTTCACTCCGACAAGCCACAGCTGCGTTGCAACAAGACTGCTTGCCTTTGACGACGGAGTGGTGAAGCGCCTGCCCGATTTTGCCGCTCTTGAGAAAGAGTACGGCGTTGAAATATATCACCATCTTGAGGTCGGTCAGAGGGTCAACGAGTACCACACCAACCTTGACGGATGCGGATATGTTGTTGCAAGGGCGGACGATGTTGACAGTGCGGTAAACACGGTCGATACAGTGCTGAACAGAATCAAAGAAACGATTTTTTAAAAGGGTGAATACCTTATGGATAAGATCTCCAATGAACCGAATGTTGAAATACTTTATAAGAACAGCAAGGACAGAAACGGTTACAAAAGCTTTTATCAGCTTGTTTTGAAGCGGATTATAGATATAATTGTCTGCATAATTATTTCGCCGTTCATTCTGCTTGTTGCCGTTCCGATTTCAATTGCTATTAAAATTGAAGACGGCGGTCCGATCTTTTACAGGTCGCGCAGAATCGGAAAAGACTTCAAGGAGTTTGATATGCTTAAATTCCGCTCAATGAGGGTGAATGCGCCCGACATCAGAAACGAGGACGGAAGCACATTCAATTCAAAGAACGACAGCCGCGTTACGCGCATCGGCAGATTCATCCGAGAAACAAGCCTCGATGAGCTTCCGCAGTGCCTGAACGTTGTTATGGGTCACATGAGTCTTATCGGTCCGCGCGCGGGCGATGTTGAGTCGAAGGACACATATGCCGAGGACGAGAAAGAGAAAACTCTTGTCCGTCCGGGTATTAGCGGTTACACGCAGGCTTACTACAGGAACAATCTCGGAATAAGAGAAAAAAGGCTCTATGACGCATGGTATGCTCACAATGTTTCGATGTGGCTTGATATCAAGATCATTTTCAAGACGGTGATCACCGTGCTGAAAAGGGAGAATGTTTATACGAATACCGAAGCGGAACCCGAAACCAAGGAAGAAAAGGTTACCGAGGAGGTCTGAAATGAGTAAGATTTTGTTTATTTCAAATGTTACGAACAGAATAACCTCCTTTGCAACGGCAAGCATAGCGGCTTCGCACAATTTGGGATTGGAATTTTTCCAGGCGGCAAACTGGCGCGATACCGATCCGGAATTCATCCGTTCGGAGGAAAAAAAATACGATATTAAAATCAATAATTTTTGCATCTCAAGAAATCCGTTTGCATCAAGCAATCTGACCGCTTACAGGGAAATTGTTGATTTGATCAAGAGAGAAAATATCGACTTCATTCATTGCAACACGCCCACGGGCGGAATTCTCGGACGTATGGCAGGAAAGAAATGCGGCGTGAAGAAGGTAATCTATCAGGCGCACGGCTTTCATTTTTATCAGGGAGCGCCGAAGAAAAACTGGGCGGTCTATTACCCGATTGAAAAAATGCTTGCGCGTTATACCGACGCGATAATTACGATAAACAAAGAGGATTACGAGCTTGCGAAAAAGAATTTCAGGCTTCGCGGCAACGGAAGTGTTTATTACGTTCCCGGAGTTGGAATTGATTTGTCGCAATTTGAAATAAACAAAAAAATCCGCGCCGAAAAAAGAGCGGAATTAGGCTTGAGCGACACCGATTTTGTGATTATCTCGGTCGGTGAGCTAAACGGCAACAAAAATAACGCGGTTATCATTTCCGCGATGGAAAAGCTCCGCAAGGATAATGTTCACTATGTTTTGTGCGGAGTCGGCGACCGACAGGACGAGCTTCAGCGTTCGGCAGACGGCGCAGGCTTGCACGGCAACGTGCATTTCCTCGGCTACAGGAAGGACGTTAAGGAGCTTTATCAGGCGGCGGACTGCTTCGTTATGCCATCGTTTCGCGAGGGCCTTTCAAGGTCGGTCATGGAAGCCATGGCAAGCGGACTGCCGTGCGTAGTCAGCAAAATACGCGGCAATACCGATTTGATCGAAGACGGCAGGGGCGGTTTCCTACTTGCTCCGACAGACGCGGACGGATTTGCCTCGGCGATCGAAAGGCTCTGCGGCGACCGAGCCTTGTGTGACGAAATGAGCCGTTACAATCTTGAAAAGATCAAGGAGTTCGATGTTTCGGTGGTTGAGGACGGGCTGACGAAGATTTATAAAAATACGCTGTAAACGAGATGGTTATGATGAAAAAAAGAGTTGTTTTGTTGAGATCGAATCCCATAGCTCCCGATCCGCCGGTTGAAAAGGTTGCGGACACGCTTCTTTCACAGGGATATGAGGTAACGGCTGTAGGCTGGGATCGAGGCAGTGACACGGGCGAAAGAACCGAAACGCTGAAGCTTGAACACGGCGAAGCGAGGGCGGTCAGATTCGGAATCCCGGCGTTTTTTAATGCCGGATTCAAGAAGAATCTTATTCCGCTGGCAAGGTTTGAAATGAAGCTCTATAACTGGCTGAAGCAGCACAGAAACGAATACGACATAATTCATTCCTTTGATTTTGATACGGGATTTGCCGCGGATAAAATTGCCGCGAAATACAACAAGGCTCTGATCTATCATATACTTGATTTTTACATTGATTCGCATAATATTCCCGGCACAAGCTTGCGTGCCAAGGTTAAAAACGCCGAAATATCGGTAATAAATGACGCTTTTGCAACGATAATCTGCACGGATAAGCGCCGTGAGCAGATTGCCGAAAGCTCGCCGAAAAGACTGGAGGTCATACACAACACGCCGAAAGCGTTTGAGAAAATTGACAACAGCTTTGAAGCGGTTGCGGCTGACGGCAAATTTAAAATTGTTTATGTCGGAATCCTGGGAAGCTCAAGATTTTTGAGAGAGATAATGAGATTCGTTGAGAGCGACGAACGCTTTGAGTTTCACATCGGTGGCTTCGGAAGCATGGAGTCCGAGATTGAGGAAGCGGCAAAGAAATGCAGCCGTATAATTTATTACGGCAAGCTTCCGTATGAGAAAACGCTGGCGCTTGAAAAGGCTTGCGACATAATGACGGCGATCTACGATCCGAGCGTGCCGAATCACAGGTATGCCGCGCCGAACAAGTTCTATGAGTCGCTGATGCTCGGAAAGCCGGTTGTGATGGCTCGCAACACGGGCTTTGATGAGATCATAGAGAAAAACAATATCGGCTGTCTGATCGAGTATTCCGAAAAAGGTCTTGCGGAGGGCTTGAACGCATTGGTTGACCGCAGAGAAGAGTGGGACGCAATGGGCGAAAGAATGAAGCGGCTTTATAACGAGCAATATAGCTGGGCAGAGATGGAGAAAAGAATCATTGACCTTTATTCAGAAATTTGAGGGGAGTAACCGATGAAGATTTTATATGTA
>DNGF01000183.1:2544-3639 GCA_003486665.1 Oscillospiraceae bacterium | reverse complement strand
TAATATTGCACTGATTCGGGGACTTATCGAAAACGGACACAGTGTTTCCACGCTTTCAACAAGCCCTCAGAAATCATCGTCCTGCTTCGACGGTACAATTCTGAATATTGAATTTGAAGAGCGGTTTTTTGTGGATCTCGGACAGCTTCACGCAGGGATAAATGCGGCGAAGAGAGGAACGCTGAAA
Organism: Oscillospiraceae bacterium; assembly: GCA_003486665.1. Classification (GTDB taxonomy): domain Bacteria; phylum Bacillota; class Clostridia; order Oscillospirales; family Acutalibacteraceae; genus CAG-488. Next base: position 3,452 of record DNGF01000183.1, on the reverse strand, counting down.
GCAAAAATAAAATCCGAATTGTATAAAATATATATGTCGCTGAGCCTTTATGATTCAAGGAAAAATGCGGCGGCGAGAGTGTCGAAAATCGACTTTTCAAAGAAAAAATATGATATTATAATTTCTTCCTCGGACCCGAAGTCCTCGCACCTGTTTGCGGAAAATCTTCTCAAGGCATATCCGAACGTTGCGGACAGATGGATCCAGTATTGGGGCGATCCGTTCAGCGGCGATATAAACCGCCGTACTCATGTTCCCGATTTTGTGATCGCCAAGGAGGAGAAGCGCCTGCTTTCGCTCTGCGACAAGGCGGTTTATGTTTCTCCGCTTACGAGCGAATATATAAAGAAAAAGCATCCCGAATATGAAAATAAAATTCACTTTGTACCGGTCGGCTATTCGGAGGAAAAGATTTATCCGAAGCACGAAAGCGGCAGGCTTGACCTGTGCTACTGCGGCGACTATAACGTTAAGGACAGAGATCTGATGCCTTTGATCGAGGCGGCAAGGGAAATGAATAAGGAATGCACGCTTACCCTTGCAGGCAGCAGCGATCTGAATGTCAAAACCGGTGGGAATATAACCGTTTTTCCGCGAGTCGAGAAGAAAAAGGTTGACGAGATAGAGGAAAACAGCAACGTAATTGTCTGCGTCTGCAACAGAAACGGCACGCAGATACCGGGAAAAATCTATCACGCGTCGGCAACTAACAGATGTGTTCTGATTTTGCTTGACGGCGAGAAAAAGAATGAGATAAAAAAGTTTTTGGAAGCCTATGATCGTTTTGTTTTTGCAGAAAACACCAAGGAAAAAATAATCGAAGCCTTAAAAGAGATAGGTCGAAATTATCCTCAAGCACTTCCGTGCGAAAGACTCAGCGGCACGAATATTGCAAAGGAAATAATTCG
>DNGF01000183.1:0-2513 GCA_003486665.1 Oscillospiraceae bacterium | reverse complement strand
TTATTTTTGCTGTCAAAAAAATATAAGATGTTGAGATGAGAAAATGAACGACAAAAAAAGAACAATTGCAAATTCCGTAATATTGGGACTGTTTCTTTGCGGCTCCATGATTACAAAAATAATAACATCCATCGTTTCGTTTAATAACAATTTGGTCTTGTTTATCGGCGCGTTATTGGTGTTTTCCTTTGTGCTGAATCTTCAGCGAAGATTTACACTGAAATTGCTTCTTATTAATATGATTGTTGCATTGGCTTTTGTTATTTCAGCTTTCATAAATATCAGAAACAGCTCATATACAACAAATTATTTACTGAACTACTTGTTGTACGGCATGGCGGGAATGCTGCTGTGTTCCGTGAAAACAGACGACTCGATTGTTATAAAAACAATGACGGCGGTTTATATGGCTTTTACGGTTTTGACCGTGTTTGTGTATATTCCGCAGGCTCAGAACGAGGCATACATTGAGCAGTCAATGGATATAAGCTATACAATAGTTATAGGCTTATCGGCAAGCGTTTTTGCATGGAAAGGCTCAAACAAAATCCTTCGGGTGGCAATTCTTGCGGTAGACGCGATATCGCTTTATTATCTTATGTTTTTAAGTGACTGCCGCGGGGCTGTTTTAACTCTTGTTTTTATGGGCGGTATTCTTCTGCTCAAGAGAAGCAAGCATAAGGCGTGGTTGTCTTTATTGTTTATCCTTTTAATAGTCTTTGTAGTTTGGGGCTGGGATTTCATTATAGACGCATTGCTTGAAAGCAATAGTGAAATGAGATGGATCTCACGATTCAGACGTGGTACCGATATATTCAGCGGCAGAAGTGATTTGTTGGAACAGGCAAAGAATTTGATTTCCTCAAATGTTTTCGGAAACGGAATAGGTCGTTTTGAAGTTGAGTCCGGAGGACAATATACTCATAATATGTATGTTCAGCTGTTCTGTGAATTCGGTGTATTCTGGGGCAGTATAGTATCGGTTTATGTTACCGTTCTTGTTATTAAAACATTGTTCGATAAGCGCAGCAGCGGCTTTGACATTTTCTGTATCTGTCAATTCATACCGCGATTGTTATTGTCAAGTGTTTATTGGTCAAATCCGTTTTTTTGGATATTTCTTTATACCAAAAGCGGCAGACAGACGGCAAGAATTATTAACAGGCAAAAAGGAGCTGATTAATTGAAAGGTTTAGTAAAAAGATTATGCAATAACTCGTTTTTCCGCTCCATTGCCACGCTGATGTCGGGAACGATTGTTGCACAGGTTATTGCGTTTGCGATTTCCCCATTGATGACAAGGCTTTACAGCGAGGAGCAGATCGGTGAATACACGCTGCTTTTGACCGTTGTTACCATGTTCGGTTCGGTAATCTGCGGTCGGTACGACATGGCAATCGTCGGCGAAAGCGATGAGAAGTGTATGTTTTCTCTCGTCAAGCTTTCGTTCTGGATAACGCTTGCGCTCAGCGCGGTAGTCAGCGTCGGATATACGATTTATTTCAGAATGTCCGGCAGCACGGAAATGGCGTTCCCTGAGGTGCTTGCGTGGATATTTGTGTTCCTGATTGCAACGGGATTTTTGAATATTTTGCATTCATACAATAACCGCTACAGGGACTACAAGCTGATGGCGGCGGCAAGCATAACAAAGGAAGTAGGAAAGGCTGCAACACTTGCCGGCTTTGGTATATTGCATTTCGGAACGATAGGACTTTTAATTTCATACATTGTGAGCAGTATTCTTGAGCTGTGGCAGCAGATCAAAAGACTGAAAAACAATATGTCCTCAATAAAAGAGATCACCTTTGACGACATGAAAAAAGCCGCCAAGAAGCATATCAGGCAGCCGCTTTATTCTGTTCCGGCGAACTTTGTCAACGGATTTTCCTATTCTGTAATCAATATTTTCATAAACGCTTTGTTCGGCTCGGTAACTTTGGCATACTATTCAATGTCGTATCGTATGCTGGGTGTTCCGCTCAGCTTGGTTTGCAACAGCACATCTAAGGCATACTTTGAAAAAGCCGCGAGAGAACACGATCAGACGGGAGATTTTCATAAAACATTTTTACAGACAAGCCTCTTCCTGCTTGCGCTTGCGATCCCCATGACGGCGGCATTGATGATATTGGCTCCGTGGGCTTTTGAGCTGTTCTTCGGCAAGGGCTGGGGTGTTTCGGGAGTGTATGTAAGATACCTTGCTCCGATGTTCGGTCTTCGCCTGATTGTTTCGTCGCTTACTCCGACAATGATTATCTGCAATAAGCAGAGAGCGGAATTGATAATTCAGGTTCTGTTTGTTGTTGCATCGTGCCTTGCGTACTCTGTCGGAAAGTTTAAAAACTCAATCGAATTGTTCTTAATAAGTATCACTGTTTTGTATGCAATAGTATATGTTTTATACTATCTATATATGTTAAAATTAAGCTTCAAGAAGGAGATGTCTAAATGATTAACGTTATTGGACTCGGTTACATCGGACTTCCCACAGCGCTTATGATGGCTTCGCA